>CAMLCX010000076.1 GCA_946478635.1 uncultured Pseudomonadota bacterium | reverse complement strand
TTGAGCGTTTCCGCCGCTTCGACATCGATGGTCTGGAAGAGCTGAAAGATTGCGAGCACGATAGCCAAGCCCACGGCGGCCTCGGCGGCAGCCAGCATGATTACAAAAATCGCGTAGATCTGCCCATCGGCGTTGCCGCTGCCGAAATGCGAAAATGCCACATAATTGATATTCGCGCTGTTGAGAATGAGCTCAACGCCCATCAACACGCTGATCGCGTTACGCCGCGTGAGCACGGTGAAGAGTCCGAGCACAAAGACGATCGCGCCGATGATGAGATAGGAAGAGAGATCGTTGGGCGACATGGTTACTCTTTGATCTCCTTGCGCGATAACACCACCGCGCCGATCATGGCCGCAAGCAAAACCAAAGAGGCGAGCTCAAAGGGCAGTAAATAGGTATACAGGAAGAGATCGCCTATCTTCCCCGCCGTAGCTTCGTAAATCACTTGCTTTGCTTTGACCCATGGAGTTCCCATGGCCGTGTCGACTAAGAGGTAGGCAAGCACACCGACGATGATCAATGCGGGAATTGTTCCCGCGGAGCGGTTGGTAATCTGCACGTCGGTTATGCGGTGCGTCAACATGACGGCGAAGAGAATCAACACGAGAATACCGCCGACATAAATCAGCACCTGGACCGCCGCCACAAAGTCGGCGCCGAGAAAAACATAGAGACCCGCGACGCCCATAAATGTTCCCAGCAGCGAGAACGCCGAATAGATAATGTTACGGGAAAACGCCACCATGGCGGCAGAGCCTACCGAAATGAAAGCGATTAGATAAAAAACCGCCGTCGAGACGTTCATAACCTTTATGACTGCTGGGATCGCGGAAAGCTGAAGACGTTTTCGGTCACTTACCGGAAGATCCGAATGGAATCAAGAGGCCGGCCAGCTACTCTTTCGCTGCCGCCCCGTCCCCGTTGCCTCCCTCCTCTGCTGCGGCCCCTCCACCGTCCGGCGTGGCAAACTCATCGAGATACTTGAGTCCGATATCGACCTTCGTGGCGAGCTTCGGATCGGTTTCTCCGCCCTTTTTTGGCTTGTAAAGATTCTGCATTTGCGGCGCGAAGTGGCGCACCAGACCCGCCGGATTGTAACTCGCGCCTTCGAATTCCTGCGAATGGCGAATTGAGCCGGTCGGGCAGACCTCGGAACAGAGCCCGCAGTACATGCATTTGCAGACGTCGATGTCGAAATGAGTAAACTGGCGCTGTTTGGTTTCCTTATTGGCGTCGATGCCGATCGTGATGCAGGTGATCGGGCACACTCTTTCGCACGCCAGACAGCCCGTGCAGATGTCGAGATCGACTTCAAGGATACCGCGATAGCGGAGTGGCAAAGTATCCTGGATCGGCATCGGAATCTTGTCCGGATACTGAATCGTCATGGGCCGGCGCATCAAATGAGAAAAAGTGATCGACATTCCCTCGAATGTCGAAGCGATCACCTGCCAAATATCTTTTCCGTAACCTAGAACACCCATAACACCTCAATCCTTAAATATGCGGTTTAAAGTACAACTCGGGCCGGGCGTTGTGGATCTGAAATTTTACGCGCATGAAGAAGATAATGGCAATCGCGATACCGAAGCCCAAGGTCGCCGCACCGATGACGCGGCGCAGATCATCTGGCACGAACATAAAACCGATGGTGCCGAGCAAACAGACGAACGACAGCGGCACCATATATTTCCAACAAAGACCCATCAATTGATCGACGCGCACCCGCGGCAATGTCGCGCGCACCCACATGGCGACGAACACCCAGAGATACGCTTTTAAGAAAAATGTGGTGAATTGCGCGATACCGAGCAACACCGGACTACTATCGAAAATCGGCAGGGGCGGCACTTGCCACCCTCCTAAAAACAGTGTCGTCGCAACGGCACCAATGACATAAAGATTGCCCCACTCGGCAAAGAAGAAGAAGAGAAAGCGCATGCCGCTGTATTCGGTGACATAACCGGCGACGAGCTCGGATTCGGCTTCAGGAATATCGAACGGCGTGCGGTTCCCTTCGGCGAGCGCGGCCGTGAAGTAAAGGAAAAATGTCGCAAAGGTAAATGGATTGTGAAACAAAAACCAATCCCATGGACCCCACCCCTGAGCCTTGATGATGCCCTGCATGCTCATCGTGCCGGCAAGAAAAACGATCGTCACCACCGCCACGCCCGCGGGAATTTCATAGCTGACGATCTGTGCGGCCGAGCGCATGCCACCGAGAAGCGACCATTTATTGTTCGACGCCCACCCAGCCATGAGGATACCGACCACCACGAGAGAGGTAACCGCGAGAATATAGAGAATACCGATATTGAGATCGGCGACAATGAGGCTGCCACCGAAGGGAATGACAACAAAGGTGCACAGAAAGCCCATGAAGACGACGTAGGGCGCCAAAGAGAACAGCTTGGAGTCGGCCGCCGTGGGAATCAAATCTTCTTTGAGCAGGTTTTTGATGCCGTCGGCGAGCCATTGGAGAATCCCTTGCGGCCCGACCCGGTTGGGCCCGACACGTGACTGCATGCGCGCCCAAACCCGCCGTTCGAGCCAGCTGGTGACGCCGGCGAGCGGCGCGACAAAAACGGACAGCACCACCAAAGCGACGAGCACCATGGCGATGGCATAAACGATTTCTTTAGGCACACCGGCAAAGGCGCCGTCTTTGATGAGCTGGTCAATATAAGCTTGCATGATCTGTCTGTGCTGCGAATTTAGCGGTCGATCTCAGGAGCATCGACGTCAAGACTGCCGATCAATGCGATCAGGTCCGCGAGCATGATTCCCTTGCTGAGTTTGTCGATAATGCTCATCGCCGTGTACGAGCCGGTGCGAATCCTCACCCGATAAGGATATTCGCTGCCGTCGCTGACGACGTAAAAGCCCATGTCGCCGCGCGGCGCTTCGACGCGAGCGTAACATTCGCCCGCCGGCGGCCTGAATTTGCGCGGCACCTTCGAGATCGCCGGCCCCTTAGGCATCATCTTCAGACACTGGCGTAAGATTTTGCAGCTTTCCTCCATCTCGCGGATGCGCACCCAGTACCTGTCGAAGCTGTCGCCGAGCTTGCCCACGTGGGCGGTGCCGATGGGAATTTCGAATTCCAATTCAGGATAGACGGAATAAGGAATGTCGCGGCGGATATCCCACTTGACGCCCGAGCCGCGCAGATTCGGTCCGACCAGATTATACGAAAATGCGTCTTCTCTACTGACCACCGCTACTCCGGCCAGACGCTCGATAAAAATTTTATTGCCCGACAGCAAGCGATTGAATTCATCGACGATCGGCTCGAAATGATCGACGAACGCGCCGATCTTACTGCAAGTTTCCGGAACAATGTCGTACCCAACGCCGCCGATGCGAATATAATTGTAGGTGAGCCGGGCGCCGCAGATTTCTTCCATCAAGTTATTGATGGTTTCCCGTTCTCTGAGGGCGTGCACAAACGGCGTCATGGCGCCGATGTCCTGGCCGAAGGTGCCGACGGAGATCAGATGGCTGGCAATGCGATTCAGCTCGCAGGCAATCACGCGGCAAAACTCGCCGCGCCGCGTCACTTCGGTTCCAGCCAATTTCTCCGCGGCCATGCAGAACGCCTGGTTGGCGAACATCGCGGCCAGGTAATCGGCGCGATCCGTGTACGGCACATAGCCGTGGTACGTCACCTTCTCACCGATCTTTTCGATCGAACGATGGAGGTAGCCGACGTCGGGAATCGCCTCGCTGATGACTTCACCATCGGTCTTGACCACAAAGCGCAGCACGCCGTGTGTGCTCGGATGCTGTGGTCCGACGCTGATGGTCATGTCTTCGGTATTTAAGCCAGTGCCTGTATCCATCGATTCCATCGCTCAACCTAGCGCAACAGTTTTTCCACCAGCGGCGCGCGCTGCGTGCTGATGCCGTCGTACTCTTCCTGTTCGACGTAATCTTTGCGCAACGGATAACCTATCCAATCTTCAGGCAGCATGATGCGTCTTAGATCACTATGGCCCTCGAAAATCACGCCGAACAGATCGTAGACTTCGCGCTCAAACCAATTGGCTACCTTCCAGATGCTTTCGGCGGTTGCAATCTTCGGGTTATCGCGCGGTAAATCGACTTTGAGAACGATTTGATGGTTGTGGGTATAAGAAAAAAGATGATAAACAACCTGAATTTTTTCCTCTTTCGGCCAATCGAGCGCGGTCAAATCGGAAAGAACGTGAAAATCCATGCCGCTGCGGTCGCGTAAAAAGCGACACACATCGACGATCGAGGACCCGTCCACCCGCAAATAAGGCTCCGGAACTTCACCCTTGAAATCGCTGACTTTGCCCGAGAACTGCTGTTCCAAGGCGGCATAAATCTCTTGCGCGTGCATCGGGTCCGGCCTAAGCCCCGGCGGCCTGCTCCCCCGCCTTACGTGACGGCTGTTTAACCAGCCAGCGCTCGCGCATCATTTTGTCTTGAATGCGAAGCAGCCCCTCGGTCAGGGCTTCCGGGCGCGGCGGACAGCCGGGCACGTAGACGTCGACAGGAATAATTTTATCCACGCCCTTGCAAACCGAGTAGGCAAGTTGGAAAAGACCGCCACAGTTCGAGCAGCTGCCCATGGAGATAACGTATTTTGGATCGGGCATCTGGTCGTACAGCAGCTTGGTCCGCTTGGCCATCTTGTAGGTCAGCGTGCCGGCGACGATCATTAGATCCGACTGGCGTGGCGTAGCGCGCGGCACGGCGCCAAACCGGTCTAAATCCGCCCGCGGGCCACCGGTCTGCATGAGCTCAATGGCGCAACAAGCGAGACCGAACAGCATGTACCACTGCGACGAGGCTCTGCCCCAATTAAGCAGGTCATCAACTTTCGTTGTAAAAACCGTTTCCGGCAGGGAATTGATTAGCGGTTTCATTCCATGTCTCCTGACCGGATCAAACCCGGACCTTTTTGATCCAATCCAGATCTCCCTTGACCCAGGCGTAAACCAGCCCTAGAAAAAGAATGCCGACGAAAAGCAGAATCTCGATCAGCGCGAAAACACCCACTCCGCCTTCCACCCAACGCCGAAACACCGAGGCGACGGGGAAGAGAAAGGCGATTTCAACTTCGAAGATGATAAAGATCAACGCGACGAGGTAAAAACGAATGTTAAAATTTACCCACGCGCTGCCCATCGCGGGCTCGCCGCACTCATAGGTGGACAGTTTTCGGGCCTGGGGATTGGACGGGCGGAGCAACCGTCCGATGAGCAGATTCACGCCGACAAACCCAAGCCCTAATGCCGTGAACACTAGGACATTAGCAAAATCAAATAACATCGTAAGTTTCCGAAATTACACTAGAAGAAGAGTCTAAAATCTTATAATCACAAAAGCTATGGAGAATCAACCGACAAGCGCATGCTCAGCCGACTGGCTTGTTTGCGATCCCCGGCGTTTTTGACTAAAGTCAGCGCCGATTTAGTGGAAATAGCTATTCATCGCGTCTCACCATGCCAAACTCGAGTTGGTCCAGCAGAAATAGCAATCCGGAAAAAGTGACATGGCGCCCGAGAATAGCGCCCATGATGCTGTTCTTCGTCCTATGCCACCTGGCCGGAGCTGCTCCGGCCCAAAGCCAAAACCGCCTGACGAGCGTACGCACAGCTTACAGCGCCCTTTCGGCAGGCATCGGCACGCTATGGCTCACCCAGGAGCAGGCCTACTTTAGAAAGCACGGCCTCGACTCGAATTTGATCTATATCCGCGGCGGAACGACGGCGGTGCAGGCGCTGCTTGCCGGAGAAATTCAGTTTGGCCACTTGTCACCCGCGCCGATGATGACGGCGTGGGCGCAAGGAGCCGACTTTGTGTGGATTGGCACAACCACGCATCAAATGGTTTTTACCCTGATCGCCGAAGCCGCGATTACCAGAGGTTCCGATCTCAAGGGGAAAAAAATCGGCATCACCCGCATCGGCTCGGCCAGCGATCTCGCGGTACGCGCGGCTCTCGAACAATTCGGTCTCGGCGCGAAAGACATTACAATGATTTCGCTTGGCGGCATTCCCGAGATCCTTGCCGCCATGCGGGCCGGTGCGGTCAATGCCGGTATTTTGTCGCCGCCGACGTCGACTTCGGCACGAGACTTGGGCTTTCGGCCACTGTTGCATATTCCCGACTTGGGCCGTGAATTTACTTTTTCCGGAATTGCCGCCCGCCGCTCCTTCGTACAGAACCAACCGGAGATCGCGCGTGCTTACATGGCGGCACTGATCGATGGAGCCAAAATCTATCGCGAGGACAGCCGCGCGGCATTGCGCGTCCTGCGCAAATATCTGCGCGCCGACGACCGGATTCTGGAAGGCGGCTACAAAGAATACGGCGCCGCTATAAGCAGCCCGCCCTATCCGGGCCTGAAAGGACTCGAGGCCGTGCGCGACAGTCTTTTGGACTCGACGCCCCAGCTCAAGGGAGCGGATCTACGAAAATTTATCGACGACAGATTTGTTAAACCGCGCTAGACCGCGCGTGGGGTTAAAATTATGGCTATGCGATTGGAGACCGAACGCAAAGTGCGCCGCTGGCACGAACAGCGCTGGATCTTGGATCAGGTGATTCAAACCCGCGGCATCGACTGGGATCAGGGGCGAAGCGGAAAAATTCT
Source organism: uncultured Pseudomonadota bacterium (assembly GCA_946478635.1). The sequence continues at coordinate 7,327 of CAMLCX010000076.1, read as the reverse complement.
ACGGAATTGTGGGCCGGCAGTGGAGGGGGACCTCAACGAAATTTGCCGGCGCATCCAAAAGTTTGTCGATATCCCGCGCGAGTTTTCCAGCGCCGCCCTTCGTCGTGAAGAGCAGGGTCGCGCGGCGGAAGCCGCCGGCAATTTCACCCTAGCGCGCGATCACTACTACATCGCGGCATGTTTCTATACCAATGCGATGTGGGCGATCTACGAGGACGGTAATTCCCAGCGCATCGCGTGGCAGGAGCGCAAGCGCGCCTGCTACGACAAATTTATTCAATACGCCGGCCGGCCAATCGAGCGCGTGGAACTCCCCTACGGGGGCAAGAAAATCCAGGCGATCTTGCATTTGCCGCCAAGCAGAAAATCCAACGAAAAAGTGCCGTGCGTGATGTACATCCCGGGCATGGACGGCGTCAAAGAAGACAATCCCGCGATCGGCGACCCATTCATCGAAAAAGGTTTCGCCGTGCTCGCCATCGACGGTCCTGGTCAGGGCGAGACACGCGAAGGCGGGATTCCGTGCACCGCGTCCAACTACGCCGACGCCGGCAGGCTCGCTTGCGACTATTTGAGCAAACGGCCGGAAATCGACGCCGACCGCCTTGGCGTTATGGCATCAAGCATGGGCTCCTATTGGGCGCCGCGCGTGGTCGCCGAAGAAAGGCGTTTCAAAGCCTGCGCCGTAAGCGGGGTATGCATGGAACCGGGCCAGTACGCGATCTTCAATATGTCGTCGCCGACTTTCAAGCTCAACTACATGTATATGTCGGGCTACGACGACGAAGCGGCTTTCGACGAATTCTGCAAGACGCTTTCTCTGCGCGGCGTGACTGCAAAAATTGCCTGTCCCTACATGGTCGTCGCCGGCGAAGACGACGAGCACTGCGACATGAAGTTCGTCTATGAGCTCATGGGAGAAATTCCCGCGCCCAAACTGCTCTACGTTTTCGAAGGCGAGCGCCACTCGATCCGAAATCCAAAAGCCCGCCCCCTGTTGGTGAACTGGCTTATCGACACCCTGCTCGGCAAGCCTTTCAAATCGGAGATCGTCCGCATCGAGACCGGCGGCAAGGAAACGCGTCGGGCATGGTCGTCGGCGGTCAGTCATCAGTGATCAGCTCGATGCGCCCGAACTTCCTTCTGACAACTGCCTGCTGAAAACTGACCGCTCGTCACGAAGTGGCTAAGGGACCGCCCAAACAACAGCAACCGGACACCCGAGATGAAAATCGCCTACGGTGACCTAATCGGCGGACTAAGCGGCGATATGTTCGTCGCCGCGCTGGTCGATCTCGGACTATCGCTCAATAAACTCCGCTCTGAGTTGCGGAAAATCCCGACACTTAGGTTCGCGCTCAAAGCCACGAAGAAACACGTCCACTCGGTTCAAGCTACGCGGTTTCACGTGGTGTGCGAAAAAGGCGAACTGCCACGTTCTTGGCGGCAAATCCGCGACCTGATCAAGCGCAGCAGGCTCGGCGCCGACATCAAAACAACCGGCATCGAGATCTTTACCTGCCTGGCGCAAGCCGAGGCAAAGATTCACGGCATCGCCATCGACAAAGTTCACTTCCACGAAGTCGGCGCCACGGATTCGATTGTCGACATTATGGCTGCGGCGATCGGCATCCACGAACTGGGCATCGATGATTGTTATTTTTCAAAGATACCGTTAGGGCGCGGCATCACCCGTTCGCAGCACGGCCCCCTCCCCATCCCCGGACCCGCTACTCTGGAATTGCTCAAAGGACTCCCGACAATTGGCGTGGACGTCGACGGGGAAACGGTGACGCCCACGGGCGCAGCGATCATCCGCGCGCTGGGCGAACACTTCGGCGACCAGCCAGGCATGTCGATCGAAAAGATCGGTTACGGCACCGGTCAGAAAGAATTCCCCAATCGACCGAATCTTTTCCGACTCAGCGTCGGTGAAAGCGACACGCGACTGAAGCACGAAGAGATGCTGGTCATCGAAACCAACATCGACGACATGAATCCACAGTACTTTGACCATGTGATGGAGCGCCTATTCACGGCCGGCGCCCGCGATGTTTTTCTCGCGCCGATTCAGATGAAGAAAAATCGTCCGGCAACTCTGCTCCGCGTCATCGCGGAACCGCGCGATCGGGAAAAGCTGGCAAGCGTCATTTTTAAAGAAACGACCACCATTGGAATTCGTTGCTACCCCATAGCTCGGATCATCCTGAAACGGGAATCGAAAAAGATAAAAACCCGCTATGGCGAAGTCGCGGTGAAAATCGTCGTGCAGCCGGACGGGCGCAAAAGAGCGGCGCCGGAATACGACGATATCAAACGTATCGCGGCGGCGAAGAAATTACCGATCAAACTGATCCATGATGAAGTCATGCGGCTCGCCGAAAAGTCGCATCGCTGAAACGTTGACCTATGGCCGACGACTCGTCCGGCAGCAACGATCAGCGCCAAACACTACGACCTTGGGCTTCACTGCGCTATCGCGACTACAGTTTTTTGTTTCTGCTCGCCTTCTTTGCCACCAGTGCGCAGCAGATGCGTCTGGCGCAAAACCTTTATCAAGTTTATGAAATTTCCGGGTCGGCATTTTGGCTTGGCATGACCGGGCTCGCCCAGGGAGTGCCGATCTTCGCCCTCGGCCTGTTCGGCGGCACGCTGGCCGATTTTCTCGATCGCAAGCTAATCCTCCTGATCACTACCTTCGGAAATCTTCTGGTCGCGATCACGCTCGCCATCTTGACGCTTACGGATCTGATCCAGGTCTGGCATATTCTCGCCGGCACGGCGCTCACCTCGGCGCTTAATATCGTTCTCAACCCGACGCGCATGGCACTGATCTCCCATCTTGTGCCGCGCTCGCATCTGACCAACGCCGTCGCGCTTAATTCGAGCGTTTCGCAGGCATCGCACTTCGTCGGACCCATGCTGGGCGGCTTGAGCCTCGCCTGGATGAGCACGGGAAACGCTTATCTGTTAAATGCGTCATTCTATATTCCCGCCGTCGTTGCCGTCGTGCTGCTAAAGGCACCCGCCGCCGACAACTCGGCGCGGGAGAAATTCGCCCTGGCGAGTTTTTTGGGCGGCGTCAAATTTCTTTTCTCCGAACCCATCATTCTCACCCTCGTACTGCTCGATTTCGTTGTCATCGGGTTTGGTTACTATCGGCCGCTGCTGCCGATCTTTGCCAAAGACATCCTTTTTGTCGGACCGGCCGGTTTCGGCATGCTCTCATCCGCTCCGGCGATCGGCGGCGTTGTTGGCACCCTCGTGCTCCTTGGGATCGGGGACGTCAAGACCAAAGGCATGCTCGCCTTATGGTCATTCCTCGGCTATGCGATCGCCCTGGGCGTTTTTGCGATCTCAACTACTTTTTGGCTATCCCTTTTGCTGCTCAGCACCATGGGACTGGCCAATTCCCTACAAGCCGTCATGCGCCAGACCAGCTTCCATCTTTTAACGCCCGATCAAGTGCGCGGCCGTGCATTCTCCGTTTTCAATATGTTTTCCCAAGGCGCCAACGCCGTTGGCGCTGCAGAGGTCGGCTTCATGGCCGCCCTCCTCGGCGCGCCGGGCTCGCTTTTGTTTGGCTGTGCGGTCGGCGGGTTACTAACCGTCGGGTGCTGGGCCGTAATACCGGGGTTACGAAACTTTGGCGCAGAACGAAGTAGTTCCTGAGAAGCTACGCCGCGTCGTAAGACCGCTTAGGGGAACTTGAGTTCTTTTTGTACTTCTCTTAAAAGCGTCAAATCTCGCACCTGAGAAAGCGGAATTGGTTTATCCGTTCGCACCGTCGCTTTCCGCGATTCAATAGCGAACTCGTAGGTCTTGTCGACCGTGCCACCGTCCGGACTGAACGACGGGAGAATCGAGTCGTAGGAATCTCTCGCCACGTCGGCAGTCTGGCTCAACCAACGGCCCATAATCTGAATCGTGTCTTCTTTGCGCTCGTGCATGAAGCGCAGTCCGCGCAACACCGCGCGCAAAACTTTTTTCGTTTCGTCGCGATTGCTTTTGAGACGAGAATCGGTCACCGCGACGGCGGAGATCGGACTGCCGATTTTGAGATCCTTCGGTCCACCGAGGATATTGTATCCTTCCCGTGACAGACGCACCGGACCAGGCGGAACGGTACAGATAGCGTCCACGAGTCCCTTTTTCAAAATTTCCACGCGCACCGGCTCGTCGCCGGCCAGCGTAACGAACTGGACATCTTTCAGGTCCAACCCTTTGGCTTGAAGTATTGCTTCGGCGGCCAGATGGTCCGAGCCGCCGATCCGCTGCGTGCCAATGCGCTTGCCGCGCAGGTCATTGATGGTTTTGATCTCCGGTCGCCCGACGAGGCTATGCAAGGGCTTGTCGGTCAAGACCGCGAGAATTTTAAACGGCATGCCTTGCATGGCTCCGCCGATAATGTTGCCGAAGCTCAAGGTGTAATTCACTTCGCCGCTGATCAGTGCCGGCACAGTCACCTGGCTGCGCATCTGGATGAGCAGCGGTTCGAGGCTCTCGTCTTTGAAAAAACCCTTGGCGGCGGCGACTTGCGCCGGCAAGAACGCGTAGCTACGGCTGCTGTAGGAAATAATCACTTTGTCGGCCGCGATGGCGCGGCCGGCGAAACCAACAAGCAGGACGGTCATTCCAAGAAGGTGGCGAATATTCATACGCGTTTATGGACCTCATGAATCAATACGGGATCAAGCAGGTGAAGATTGAACTCTTGTTCGAACAAATCCAATGGAAAAGTATTTTGCGCTGCCGCGGCATCCACAAAGGGCAAATCGCCTAAACAAGGAACTCCGGTGAGACCCAGCAAAACCTCGCGATTGGTGTCGGCCGCGAGCGAACGGTCATCGGAGACGGCGTTGAGAACGTAGCCAACCACGCTCAAACCTTTGCAGCTCGCATGCTCCAAGGTGAGCAACAGATGATTGATGGCGCCGAGCCGATTCGCGGCGACAATCAATATAGGCAGTTTAAAGACCCGGGCAAAGTCGGCGTATGTATAACTCGGCAACAGCGGCACCATCAGGCCGCCGGCGCCCTCGACCAGCGTCACGTCGTGGCTTGAGCTGATGTCATTGTAAATGGCCAGCAGATGATCGATATCGATCGTCACGCCGGCTCTTTCCGCTGCGATGCTCGGCGCCAGCGGCTCCGCGAATCTGTACGGGCAGATTTTTTCAATGGACTCGGCGCAGCCTGAAGCGTCTTTAAGGCGCAGGGCATCCGCCGGGATCAGCTTTCCATCGCTGTCCTCACAGCCCGTTTCCGCCGGCTTCATGACGCCGACCCGATAGCCGGCGTCGCGTAGATAGGCCGCCAGTGTCGCCGTAACAAACGTCTTGCCGGCGCCGGTGTCCGTGCCGGTGATGAAGATCCCCTTGCTCATTAGTTTCCGGTCACCGTGACGATGCAGTCGTAAACAACGTCGAGCAACGACGCCAATTCCTCGTCAGTGATGCTTAACGGCGGCATCAGAATAATGACATCTCCTAGCGGTCTAATCATGATGCTGCGCTTGCGCGCTTCCTGTATGACTCTATATCCGATTCTTTGTTCCGCCGAGTAATTCCTGCGGCGCGCTTTGTCCTCGACCAGTTCGATACCGACCATATAACCCCATTGGCGCACATCGCTCACGTGCGCCAGTGGCGAAAATTGCTTTTGCAAGCGCTCGCGCAGATACGCAATTCGCGGCTGCATCTTTTCCAGGATACGTTCGCGCTCGAACAGCTCCAGATTCACCATCGCGACGGCGCAACCCAGCGGATTGCCCGTGTAGGTATGGCCGTGGAAGAAAGTTTTGAACTCTTTATACTCGCCGAGAAATGCGGAAAATATTTCCTCCCTCGCGAGGGTCGCCGCCAGTGGCAAGTATCCGCCGGTGATTCCTTTCGCCAAACAGAGAATATCCGGCGACACGCCGGCGTGCTCGCAGGCAAACATTTTACCCGTGCGGCCAAATCCCGTCGCCACTTCGTCGAGAATAAAAATAATGCCATGCCGACGGCAGATTTCGCTCAGCGCCTGGACGTACTGCGCCGGCTGAGCCCACATTCCTGCCGCGCCCTGCATCAGCGGCTCCATGACGAGGGCGGCCAGGCTACTTTTGTTCTCGAAAAGTTTCTTGTCGGCTTCGCCGATTGCCGCGCCGAGGGCGTCATCGCCGCTCATTCCCTGGTCATAGCGAAACACGTGGGGCGGCGTGATGCGCAGCACGGGAAACAGGAGATCCTTGTAGAAACGGTGAAAAGTTTCCGAATAGCCCATGCTCATCGAACCGACGGTGTCACCGTGGTACGATTCCGCCAGCGAAGCGATCTGCGTTCGCTTGCGATCACCCTTTAGCTGCCAGTACTGCACCGCCATTTTGAGAGCGATCTCGACCGCTGTCGCCCCGCTATCGGAATAGAAAACCCGTTGCAAACCTTTGGGCGCGATCTCAATCAGCTTTTGCGCGAGTTGAATGCCGGGAATATGGCTTAGACCTAGAAAAGTCGAATGGGCGACCCGGTCGAGCTGCTCTTTGAGCGCGTCGTCGAGCTCCTTTTTGTGATGACCATGGACATTACACCACAGCGACGACACTCCATCCAGGTACCTTCGGCCCTGATCATCGACCAGGTAGTGTCCGTCGGCCCGGCTGATGATGATCGGATCTTCGCTCATCCATTCCTGCATCTGGGTGAAAGGGTGCCAGAGATATGTGTGATCGAGCTGCGTGAGTTTATCGTGATAGGCCGTCATGCGCTGTCTCTCACTTTTTTGAATGCTTGGATGGCGCGATCGATATGCTCTCTCGTGTGCGACGCCATCAGCGTGATTCGCAAACGCGAGGTTCCCGGCGCCACCGTCGGCGGCCGAATTCCCTGAGCGAAAATTCCCCTCTCCAAAAGCCGTTCGGAATACCGCATGCATTTGTCGGCATCACCGATAATCAGCGGCAAAATAGGGCTTTGACTTTCAGGCAAGGAATATCCCAGGCCGCTTAGTCCCTGCTTCAAAGCCCGGCAATTGCGCCACAACGTTTCACGCCGCTCCGGCTCGCGTTGGACCAAATCGATGGCGGCTATCGCCATTGCCATGATCGACGGCGGCAATGCCGTGGTAAAAATGAAACTCCGGCAACGATTGATTAAAAGCTCGCGCAGCGCGCCGCTGCCGGCGACGTAGGCGCCGAAGCCGCCGAGCGCCTTGCCCAATGTGCCCATCTGAACCGCCACCCGCTCGCTCAGGCCCAGCTTGGCGACAACGCCTGCGCCGTTGTCGCCAAAGATGCCGGTGGCGTGCGCCTCGTCGACCATCACCATGGCGCCGTACTTCTCGGCAA
>CAMLCX010000075.1 GCA_946478635.1 uncultured Pseudomonadota bacterium | reverse complement strand
ACTCCGCAATGAAGCTGGGATCGACGAATTCTTCGGGCTTGTGATTGCGGATATCCGGCCGCGTTTGCGCCACGTAGTCGTAGGTGGGTTCCAATCCCTTGGTGATCGGATACGGCGCTGCGATGAAATCCTGCTTGAACATATTGTACGAGCCTTCGAGAAACTCCGGGTCAGTGGTTCTGACGTACTTGGTCAAGACTTTCAAGCTGAAATCCTTGTTCTGTTTGTGAAACGCGATGCCTTCGACGTGGGAACGCATGAAGCGCATCACGGTGTCGCGGTCCTCGCGAATGGTCTTGCGCCGGGTGACGACAGACGTGGTCGGAAAGGTAATTTCCTTTCTGGCGTCGATCAGCACACGGTATCCCTTGCGCTCGGCCTGCACGTCGGCGGGATACGCAACGTCGGCGCCGTCGATGGCGCCCGTGAACAATGCCTGGAGCCGCTCAGCGTTGGTGCCGATGGAGAGCCAGGTAATTTCGCGGTCCGGATTGACGCCGTATTTGCGCAGCGCATAGCGAAACAGAAAATCGCCGAGTGAGCCGATGCTCGAAGTAGCGATCTTCTTGCCGCGCAGGTCCTCTGGTCTTTTGATCTCTGGCTTGACTACCAATTTGCTGCTCGCCATAGCGATGGTGTGGGCAACATTGACCAGGTCCGCGCCGTTCAGATTCGCCAACATGACTTGCGGCAGCGCCACCGGCGCGGCGAACAGGCTGCCGCCCAACAGGGCCTGCGAACTCTGGCCCGATCCGCGCAGCAAAACGATTTCGACATCGAGCCCGTTTTTCTCGTAGATCTTCGCGTCCTTGGCGATCCACGGAATCCACATGGCCGCCGACAACGCAGTCATCCCCCAGCTAACTTTCTTGAGCGGCCTGTCCTGAGCGCGGCTCTGCGGAGATAGAATCACAATCCATGCAAAAGCCGCTAGGAAAAGTTTTTTAACTTTTAATTTTGAATTTTTCACTTCCCCTCATACAGCTTCTTAATAAACCCACTCTTGTCCAGCTCGGCGATGAGGCTCGCGTCGACAAACTCTTCCGGCTTGCGGCTGCGAATCTCCGGGCGCGACTGAGCGACGAAGTCGTAGGTGGCCTCCAGGCCTTTCGTGATCGGGTAAGGCACGGAGATAAAATCCTGCGTGTAAGTCTCGTAGGAATTCTCCAACATCTCCCGGTCGGCGATTTTCAATTGCTTGCTCAATACACGCAGGCTGAACTCTTTGTTCTGCTTGAAGTAAGCAATCCCCTCGACGTGCGCCCTGACCATGCGCATCACGGCGTCGCGGTCCTCGACGATGCTTTTGCGCCGCGTCACCACGGACATCGATGGGTAGACAACTTCCTTGCGCGCATCGATCAGCACACGAAATCCTTTTCGTTCGGCCTGCACGTCAATGGGATACGAGGCTTCGATGGCGTCGACCGCACCGGAGAATAACGCCTGCAAGCGCTCCGGCGGCGTGCCGATGGCGAGCCAGGTTATTTCTCGAATTGGGTCGAGCCCGTACTTGCGCAGGATGTGCTTGAAAAGAAAATCGCCCAAGGAGCCCAAGCTCGAGTTGGCGATGCGCTTGCCGCGCATATCTTCAACTCGTTTGATCTCAGGCCTGACGACGAGCTTGCTGTTCACGGCGGCGACCGTGTGGGCGACATTGACTAAGTCAGCGCCGCTAAGATCTGCGAGCATGAGCGTCGGCAGCACCACCGGCGAGGCGAAGATGCTGCCGCCAAGCAGCGCGGCCGAAGTCTGGCCGGACCCGCGCAGCAAGACGAGTTGGACATCGAGACCATGCTTCTCGTAAATCTTCGCTTCTTTGGCGATCCAAGGAATCCAATTCCCCGCCGACAGCGAGGTAACACCCCAGTTGATTTTCCTAAGCGGTTTATCTTGCGCGGAACCGTGCGAGAAACCGGCAGCGACAAAGAATAATAAGAGCGCGACGGCCAAATCACATGAGAGCGATCTCGGCACGAACCTTCTCCAGCAGCCTTTCTATTGCCTATTGCCTTTCCATCATTTCTGCCCGTACAGCTTCTTAATGAAACCGCTCTTGTCGAGCTCGGCAATGAAGCTCGGGTCCATGAATTCTTCAGGCCGGTGATTACGGACCTCCGGCTTCGTGGTCGCGACGTAGTCATAGGTCGCTTCTAGGCCCTTCATAATTGGATAGGGAACAGAGATAAAAAAATCCTTGAAGATTTCGTAAGAGCCTTCCAGAAGTTCGCGATCGTTCATCCTTAGGTATTTGCTCAATACTTTCATGCTGAAATCTTTGTGGGTCTTGAAATAGGCGATGCCTTCGACGTGAGCCCGAAGCATGCGCATCACCGTATCGCGGTCATCCTGAATATTTTTCCGCCGCGTGACCACGGACATTGACGGATAAACCACCTCTTTTCGCGCGTCGAATAACACTCGAAACCCCATTCGCTCTCCCTGAGCATCAACCGGATAAGAAACATCCGCGGCGTCCACGACTCCCGAAGCGAGTGCCTGGAGCCGCTCCTGCGGCGTGCCGATGGAGATCCAAAGAACATCGCGATTGGGATCCATGCCGTGCTTGCGAATGATATATTTAAATAGAAAATCTCCCAATGAGCCTAAGCTCGAGGTCGCGATTTTTTTACCTTTCAGATCTTCCGGTTTCTTGATTTCCTGCTTGACCAGCAATGTGCTCTGAACACCCGGCACGGTATGAGCGATGTTGATAAGATCCGCGCCGCCGAGGTCCGCAAGCATCACGGTCGGCAGCGCCACCGGCGCGGCGAAGAGGCTGCCGCCGAGGATTGCTGTCGACGTCTGGCCCGAACCTTTGACCAAGATTAACTGGACATCAAGTCCGTACTTCTCGTAAATCTTTGAGTCTTTGGTAATCCACGGAATCCAATTGGACGCAGACAATGACGTCACGCCCCAGCTGATCTTTTTCAACGGCTTGTCCTGCGCGTGAACGGACGAAACCGAACCGATGACACTGGCTAAAAGCGCAATCAAAAATATCCTGAGTGCAAATGATTTCTCCATTTTGGATGCTCCGATTCTTGCCCTGCTTGTGGCCTAATAACGCTCCACTAATTTCATCGTCGGATCGCGAATGGCTTGGTAAAGCCGCTTTCCTCGATCCTCTTTAGAAAACTATGGTCGTAAAAATCCTCGGGGTTCGCCGTCGCGGCTTTCGGTTGGCCGGCAGCCAAAAACTGCAAGACTGCCTTCACGCCGGCGACGCTGGCATAGGGCATCAGCGGCATAAGCTCGACGTAATAATCATATCCCTCTTCGGCCCGCGCCCGATCGTTCATCTTCATGAACTTCATGATACCAGCGATCGTTTTTTCCTTTTGGGTGCGAAAGAAATAAAGCGACTCGATATAGCCTTTGAGGAAATTCTCGACCAACAGCGGGTGACCCTTGATGTAACCCGCCATCCCGGCGATGGCTGAGCCGGCATACTCGATATCGGTCTTACGCATGTCGATCAACTCCCGGAAACCGAGCTGCCTAGCGATCCCGCTAAAGGGCGGTGTCAGAGCGGTCGCCGCCACCGAGCCGCGCTGAAGCGCGTTCAGGCGCCCCTGCTGGCTCTCTCCGACGGAAATGAAGATAACATCCTTGCCCGGTTCCAATCCCCATTTGCGCAGAATTAAGCGCAAGGCGCTGTCGGCCGACGCGCCGGGCCGCGTCCCGGTGACAATTTTTCCCTTCAAGTCTTGCGGAGTTTTGATATCGGGAGACGCCATGATGCTGTACTCGAGCTTGCTCGATTGGACGCTAAGCATCGTAATATCCATCCCACCCAGGCGCGCGCTGATCGTGGCCGTCGAGCCGGCTGAAAGAAACTGAACGGAATTGGACGTCACCGCCGCCAGCGAATTCATCCCGCCGCCCATGTAGATCGGTTCGAGATCGACGCCGTACTTGGCATAGAGCCCGTATTGATGGCCAACTGGAATGACGCTGGTGTTGACCGATATCGATCCCAGCGCAACGCGAATTTTCTCGCGCGTCTGCGCCGAGCCCATCTGCGGCAAAAGTAAAACAATGATGATCAGTAAAAATCTCAAACGAATCACGCCTACTTCCTTCCTTCTCCTACTCGCAACTGTTGCCTCGCGCCTCACTCTTCCCCGTACTGTTCTTTCAATCTAGAGACCACTGCGGGATCGGCCAGTGTCGTCGTATCCCCGAGCGCTCGCCCATCGGCGATGTCGCGCAACAAGCGCCGCATAATTTTCCCGCTGCGCGTCTTCGGCAACTCCGCCGCAAAGAGAATTTCGTCGGGCCGGGCGATCGGGCCGATTTTTTTCGCCACGTGCGCTTTCAGTTCGTCGATCAAAGCATTGTTGCCGTCCACGCCGGCCTTCAGCGAGACGAACGCGCAGATCGCCTGGCCCTTGATCTCATGTTCCTTGCCGATGACCGCCGATTCGGCCACTTTTTGATGATCGACAAGCGCGCTCTCGACTTCCATCGTGCTGATGCGATGTCCGGCTATATTCATCACGTCATCGACGCGGCCGAGCAGCCAATAGTAACCGTCTTTGTCGCGTTTGCAGCCGTCGCCGGCGAAATATTTTCCCGGGAAACGGCTCCAATAGGTTTGCACGAAACGATCTGGATCGCCGTAGATTGTCCGCATCATTGCCGGCCAGGGTTTGGTCAGCACCAGATAACCGCCCCCGCCTTTGGGAACGGATTTGCCGCTCTCATCGACAACGTCCGCTTCGATGCCCGGCAATGGCATCGTGGCCGAGCCCGGTTTCAGTTTCGTAATACCGGGAAGCGGAGAAATCAGCGGATGACCGGTCTCGGTTTGCCACCACGTGTCCATTACGGGGCAACGGCCACCACCGATAGTTTTGTGGTACCACACCCAAGCCTCGGGATTGATCGGCTCGCCGACCGTGCCGAGAAGACGCAGGCTTTTCAGATTGTGCTTGGCGGGAAACTCCGTGCCCCAGCGCATGAAAGTCCTTATCGCTGTCGGCGCCGTGTGAAAAATCGTCACTCCATATTTTTCCACGATGCGCCACAGGCGGTCCTTATCAGGCCAGTCCGGCGTGCCCTCATACATCACCTGCGTCACGCCGTTGGCCATGGGGCCGTAGACGATGTGCGTGTGCCCGGTCACCCAACCGATGTCGGCGGCGCACCAGAAGACGTCGTCCTCCTTCATGTCGAAAATCCATTTGTTGGCCAGAGTAACGCCCGTGAGATAACCGCCAGTGGTATGTACGATGCCTTTGGGTTTGCCCGTGGTGCCGCTCGTGTAGAGAATGTAGAGCATGTCTTCGCTGTCCATCGGCTCCGGCTCGCACCATAACGGAGCATCGGCCATGACCTCTTCCCACCACTGATCACGTCCCTCTTTCATCTGCGCGCCTGCTTCGGCGCCGACCCTTTTCACGACAACGACATGCTCGATCGAAGGCGCGTCGACTAGCGCCTCGTCGACATTTTTTTTAAGCGGCACCACCGCGCCGCGCCGGTAGCCGCCGTCCGCGGTGACGAGCACTTTGGCCCGAGCGTCGGTGATGCGGTCGCGCAGCGACTCGGCGCTAAACCCGCCGAACACCACGCTGTGCGGCGCGCCGATGCGGTTGCAGGCGTGCATGGCGATCACCAACTCGGGAATCATGCCCATGTAGAGACAGACCCGATCGCCTTTCTTGACGCCAAGTTTTTTTAAAACGTTGGCGAATTTGTTGACTTCCCGCCAAACATCGCGATAGGTCAGCACGCGCTCGTCGCCGGGCTCGCCTTCCCAGATGATCGCCGCCTTATTCTTGCGGTCGGAGTTGACGTGGCGATCGAGACAGTTGTAAGAAGCATTGAGCTTGCCGCCCACGAACCACTTCGCCCAGGGCGAGTTCCACTCGAGAACTTTCTTCCACGGCTTGAACCAGTGAAGCTCTTTGGCGGCCTTGGCCCAGAAGGCTTGTGGATTTTTGCGCGCCGCATTGAAAACGCCCGCGCTCTTCACATTGGCGTGTTTTTTGAATTCCTTCGGGGGCGGAAAATTTCTCTTCTCATCCAACAAAACTTCGATGGCTTTATCGGCCATGGTGCACGCCTCCTTTAAAAATTTACCGCGGCTGCCAAAAACGTCCCGGATTCTATTTGAGCATCAATGAGTTGGCAAGAGCCAAGGCGGAAAGGCGTCGCGAGTCTGATTAGGGTCTCGTGTTTTAACGCGAGCAAGCGAGATCGCAAGACTCCGAGCAGCTAACCTAGATTTACGCGGAAACCTACAGACACCTTGTTGATCGAGGTGTGGCCCTGGAGGAACGAAGGCACCAGCGCGAATATTTCATATTGGTCTCGGAAGGGTTGCAGCTCGATCCGCAACTTTACGGCGAATAAGCCGGCAGAAATCGTTTGACGCATCGGCGAAACTCGCATACTGAGGGCTTAGACTCGGAGGAGAAGCCGATGAGCAAAGTCGCAGTCATAACGGGCGGGGCCGGCGGAATTGGCCGAGCCGTCGCCGGCCGATTAGCCAAGGATAGTCAAACCGTTGTAATTCTGGACGTCAACGGCGACGCGGGCGGGCAGGTCGTTGCCGAATTCCAAAAGCGCGGCACGGAATTGTTGTTTGCGCGCGTCGATGTGACACAGGAAGCCGACGTGCGGTCCGCTTTCGAAAAGATCAAGGCCGAACACGGCCGCATCGACGTGCTGGTCAACGTCGCCGGCGGGAGCATGCACAGGCATCCGCTTGAGGATTTTCCCCTCGCACATTGGCAAGTCGTCATCGACGCTAATCTGACTTCGACGTTTCTCTGCTGCCGCGCTGTAACGCCGGTCATGAAGCAGCAAAAATCCGGCGCCATCGTAAACATTTCTTCGGATATCGCTTTCAGCGGCGACGCCGGGCGCTCCGCGTACGCGGCCGCTAAAGCCGGCATTCTGGGTCTCACCCGGTCTCTTGCGCTGGAGCTCGCCTCGTCCGGCGTTCGCGTCAACGCCGTCGCCCCCGGACGTATCGCCACACCGCGCGTCAGAGCCAACTACACGGATGCTGAATGGGAAGCCGCCGCAAAGAGAATCCCCTTGGGCCATGCCGGCGGAGCGGAAGACGTTGCCGAAGCCGTCGCGTATTTAGCCAGCGAAGCGGCGAAGCACGTGACGGGGCAGACAATCCATGTAAACGGCGGGAGAATTATGACGTGAAGGGCATCCGCGCGCGGGCAAATGAAGGATCTGCCGCAAGAGACTTGGCGCGAAAAAAAAGCCGGAACGATGCGGTGAACGGTTCCGGCTTACTGATCAAAATTGAACGAGTTCAGTTTATCTCGCGGCCTTTCGCGCCGCGATCACTTGGAGCATCTTCTCGTCGTTCGTGTACTTAAAATCCCAGGTTTTTCTCGCCCGGGCCTCTTCCTGCTCGGCGCTCTCCAGCAGCTCGATATCTTCCTTGGTTACGATCGACGCGTTTTTTTTCTTGAAAGCATCCATGAGGGCTTCGATCTTGGCTTCCATCTCGCCGCTTGAAAGCCCCGGTTTTCCCTTCAGGTACTCGTTGACAACCCTCATGCCCCGCTCGGCATCCTGTTTGGCCACACCGACAAGCCCAACGCTCGCATTGCGTGACCACCCGGCGACGAAGATAGCGTCGAGAGCTTTCTTGGCCTCGGGATCATAGGGCTGATAGGCCGCTGGATTGGGATCGCCGGGAAGTTTCTCCGGGTTCGTGACAAATGCGCCGCGGGAAAAGGGCAGGCCGAGAGAAGCATCGACCTGATCGCCGATCGCATAGATCACGCAATCGACATCGATACGCCGGCTTTTTCCGGTACCTTTCGCAACCGTCTTGCCGTCCTGAAGAATCATGACGTTCTCTTCCGCCTCCAGCGCAGCCACCCGGCCTTGATCGTTGGCGATGACCTTTGTCGGCGAGCAAAGATAGCGGAAAGTCAAGCGGCGCCCTTCCGCAGGCTCGCCTTGCTTGACAAACTTCTCCATGATCGCGCCGACGTTTTGTTCGACCGCGGTGAGTTGCGGTGCGATGCGCTCGATCTCCTGCTTCATGTCGGCGTTGTCGAGATACTGTTCAACATACTCGAATTCGTTGTCGTCGTAGGCCTTTTCCAGCGGTCCGCGCCGCGCCACAACGACTACTTGATCGATTTTTTTTAGATTGAGCAGCCAATTGGCGATATCGACCATGACATTGCCCATGCCGATGATGGCGACTCGCCTGCCGATTTCGAAAGTCTGCTCGCTGAAAGGCGGCAGAGAATTGTAATGATAGACGACGTCCTTGGCGTGGTACACACCGACGGTGTCTTCACCTTCGATGCCGAGCTTCTTGGTCCCCTGCGCGCCCGCCGTGACGACGATCGCGCCAAAGCCCATGCTTTTGAGATCGTCCAGTGTCACGGCCTGATTTTGGCCCACCTTGACGTGGCCCAGATAAAAAACCTTGGGGTCGGCGAGAATGCGCTTGAACTGCTTGCGCAGGCCGGTCTTCATCTTTTCCTTGTCGACAAAGATCCCATACTCAGCCAAGCCGCCCGGCTTGATGTCCCGGTTAAGCAAGACCACCCGGTGACCCGCTTCGGTCAGCTTGCGGGTGCCGTAAATCCCCGCCGGTCCAGCGCCGACAATGACAACTAAATGTTGCTCCGACATACGCCTGCCTCAGTACCCGTGAATTTTTTCTCTCGCCGTTGAGAGAATCGTGAAATTGGACGGAATGCAAAAACGAGGGGATACTCGTTACTGGAGCTCCCTTTTGCCTTCGTATTCCAGTTCGGTGCCGCGGGAATCTTTGTGCGTGAACGAGACCAACTCCCAGGAACCGTCTCCGAGAGGACCCTTCAAGATGTAGGAATTCTCATCGCTCCCGAGCACCCGATAGTAGCACGCCAACTCGCCATGCCAGCGATCGACGCAGGCTTCCACTTCAATTGTTCGCGATCCGAGCGTAAAACGGGTAGGACTTTCTTGTCCTTTGGAGTCGGCTTGGGATTCGACTTTGATTTTCATAACGGACTCGGATTGTCCCGGTTTAAGAAGAACGTAATATAGCGCAAAAATAATCCGTTTGAAAGGAGCGGCTAGGGATGGAAACCAACGGCGATTTAAAAAGGGATATTGTCAGCGCATGCCGAATTCTTTCCATGAAAAAACTCGTTGAAGGCTTCGGCCATGTCAGTGCGCGCATCCCCAACACCGAGCTTTTTCTTACAACCCCGCGAATCAGCCTGGTTTTGGTGGAGGAAGCCGACTTGCTAACTCTCAATTTCAAAGGGGAAGTGGTCGAGGGGGATCGCGAGCCCCCGGCTGAAGCCTGGCTCCACACCGCGATTATGAAGTCCAACCTGCGGGTTCATGGGGTAACTCGAATTCACGCTCGTGTAGCGAATATGTTTTCGGTGACCGACCGGAAACTCGAGCCTGTCCACAATCACGGCAGTTTTTTTGCCGGTGGCGTGCCGGTCTTTCACACGCCGGATCTCATAACGACTGAAAGATTGGGCAACGAAGTGGTTCAGGCGCTGGGACACAAGCCGGCGATTCTTCTGCGCGGCAATGGCCAGGTCACGGTCGGAAGAACGATTGCCGAAGCCGTCATGATGGCAATCTATTTGGAGGAAGCAGCGGAAATTCTTTTCGGTGCGCTGCAGATCGGTAAACCAATGGCTCTTACCCTCGATGAATCCAAACGGCGTCAGATCGAGGCATTACCGCCGGTAGATCTGGAGCGGGCGTGGAATTTTTTCAAGCACAGCGCTGAAAAGGCCAAGGAATGACGATGCGTCCGGCATCGACGGCTATTAAAAAGAAGGCGCCCGGATAAACCCGGACGCCTTCTTTTTCAAATGGTCCAATCGGAAATTATTTGCCTGCGATTTCGAAATTTACCTTGGCGTCTTCCTTCGCCTTAACAGTAACCTTCTGCGTGCTCTTACCAAGCTTTTCGTGCCAAACTTCGACCGTGTAGCTTCCAGCCGGAACGTCGGTGAGTTTGAAGCTGCCCGAGTTATCCGTCACGGCAAAGTATGGATTCTCGGTCGCCACCAGCCAGCCGTGCATCCAACCATGAACATCGCACTTCACTTCGATAACTTCCGGTTTGGCGATTTTTATATCCAAAGTTTTCTTGAACTTCGGCTGAGCCTGGTTGAACGGGCTGTTAACCTTGCTGTAGGAGTGAATGTTATGAAGAATGCCATCCGGGTTCAATATTTCCACCGAGGTGCCGGCCGGAAAAGCCAGCACGTGTGGATGATATTCGCAGCCGTTCTGGTCCAATGTCACCTTCTTAACTTCGATTTTCTTGCCCTTTTGAATATCGGTAACGGTGACAACGGCGTTTGCCAAATTCCCGTTATTAACGATCAGAGTGGGGTCCGTTTTGGGAGATTTTCCACAAACTTCCTTATCTTTACCAATATCCAATTTTTTTGGAGCCGGCGCGGTGCCCTTGAACTTAACCGTTCCGGAAATCGTTCCCCCGTCTTTCACATCGCCCCCTTGGTAGGCTGCCATGCCGGTCACCGGGATGGCCATGAGGGCCGTTGATAAAATCAAAAAGCTCAGATTTTTCATAACTTTCCTCCTTCGCTATCAATTATATTGACGCGCCCGGGCGTCCATTATTCACTATTTTGCAGCCTTTGCCTTGGCTACGGCGGCCGGAGCGGCGGGTGCCAACGTCGAAGCGCCGCGACCGATGCTCAACAAATAGTCTCGCAACGCCTCGATCTGTAAGTCTTCTTTGCCGCCGAGGATGTTATCCGGACCACCGGGATAAAATGACGGCATTTTCGTCCCCGGTTGAACTTTTTGCGGGTCTCTTAACCATTTAAGGATCCAGGTCGGGTTGAGCCGTTGGCGCGCCAATGTCAGATCCGGCGCCCAACCGTCAACCGGGCCCTCCGGTTTTTTATCCCCCTGCTGGTGACAGCTAAAACAATTGAAGTAATCCTTCCCGACAAGCTGCCTTGCCGCATCGAGATGGTCGGGCGGAATTTTCTTGTCGTCGATATAGACGAACGGAATCTCGACTTTAGAAAGCCCATTGAAAAAATTGATCAATTGATTTGTGTGATCATCGGACAAACCGAACGTCGGCATACGAATTCCCAACCAAGGTCGAATCGGAACCGGCGCTTTCAAAAAGCCAAAAAACCAATCCGATTGGACTTTCTCGCCTTCACCGTTGAGTATCGGCGGCGCCAAGGTTGGATTCTCTTGATAGTACTTTCTGATGAACCCGCCGCGATTCTCGATCTCATGACAGCCTACACAATTATACTGCTGCATCAAGCGGCGACCCTCAACAACCTGCTGCACACGTAGCCCCTGGTCCGCCAGGTAGCGCTGGCCAACCTTGCGTTCGCGGAAACCGCTGAGCAGGGTGCGCAAAGATTTGATGTCTTCATCGGCCAAGTTGAACTGAGGCATCAGTTGTTCAATGCGTTCGGTGGCGTAGCCCCGCGGCGTTTTAAGTTTGTTATAGGTCCAGTCATCCCACGTATACTTGATATCCGTCCTATTGCCGAAAAAAAGCTCTTCGACTGTTTTCGATCCGAAAGTGGTGAGCTCGGCGCCGACGCGCGACTCTTTTTCCATGCCCTTGATGTCGTGGCAGCCGAAGCAACCCCAGCGCCGTACCAGCGATTCGCCGCGTTTGATGTTGGCGGGATCGGCAAATTTCTCTTCGATCCCGGCCATCTGATCCGCTTTTGCGCCGAGCGTCATCAAGTAGGTCGTGATTGCCCCGGCTTCATCATCCGACAAACGCAAGCTCGGCATGCGTGTTTCGGGTGAAAAACCGCGCGGGTTTTTGATCCAATGGTAAATCCATTGCGGACCGGTCTTGGCGGCAATGTCTTTTAAGTTCGGTACGATGTCTTTTTCCTTGCCGAGCGGAGTTGAAAATTCGCCTTCGGCAAAGCCGTGGCAGCCCTTGCAACCGATGGTTTCGACGAGTTGCTTGCCGCGCGCCGCGGCAGTGGCGTCGCCTTCGCGGACGTTCGCGGGCATCGGATGTTCTTGTGTCCACTTGTCGCCATCTTCCTTGGATTGGGACCAAATATAGGAGGCGATCGCCACAGCATCCTGCGGCTTGAGCTCGAAATTCGGCATGCGCGTGCGCGGCCGGAATTTATGGGGGCTCTCGATCCAGCGCACCATCCAGCTCGGGTCGACCTTGGCGCTGATCTTCATCAGGCTGGGCGCGATCTTCGGAATATTTTCGTAGCCTCTGACGAGATGGCAGCCCGTGCAACCCATTTGCTCAAAAAGTCTTTGGCCCTCGGAAAGCAATGGCGCGTCCTGGGCAAATTTCTGTACGTCCAGATGGCAGGACGTGCAGCTCGATTGGGCCTTGGCGCCGCGCAACAACGGAAATTCCCACAAATGAACTTCGCCGTGCGCCTGTTTGATGCTATTCACAGCCATGCCCTGGCCTTCGTGGCAGCCGGTGCATCCGAATTTACCAGGCGGATGAGCGTTATCCGCCAACAGCACTTCGCGCCGCGGATGAGTTCTGAACGGATGCGGCTCTTTTTCGAATCCCGGTCGGTTAATTGCGAGATGGCAAGTCTGGCAACGATCGACGCGCGCCACCGGCTGATCGAAACGGTTCCGGTCGAACTCATCGAGCGAGACCTGTTGAATCTTGGGAATCTTGTAGAAAGAGAAAGGACCAAGCTTGAACGAGGTGTTCTCCATCACCCGGATCCACTTATCGCGTTCAGCCGCCAGCTTGGTGAGTTCGTCCTCAATCTGCTTGCCGCCCGATTGGATCTTTTTTATCTCATCTTTGAGCTGATTGCGTTTCACGCGCGCCGGTTCGAGTTGTTTTTCCAACTCCGCTTTGCGCTTGTCGAGCTCGGCGATTTCGTCCAGATAGGGTTTGGGATCGCGTTTCTGCTGAACGGCGTGATCATGCTCGTACCAGGCTTCTTCGAGCTCGCTCTTCACGTCCTTGACCTTTTGATCGATCTCCTGAAACTTGACCGTCGCGCGCGCCTCTTCGGCCTCCAGACTCTTCAGCTTTTTGCCTAGCTCACCGCTTGCGAGGCTCTCGCGGAACGCCGCGAGCTTCTTCGAGAGATCCTGATAATTGGCGTCGGCCTGGAGCTTTTTGTCTTCTTCGTCGTACGCCGCTGTCGCCTTGTTGTAATCGAGCCGGTAGAAATTCGCCTGCACGCTTTTCCAGGGACGGCGGGTGAAATTGTCATCCCAGAAAGCCCAAAACGACAATGCCACGAGCAGAGCGACGCCGATCACGAAAACGCTGCCGTAGGATTTTGTTTCCTCTTTTTGGTCGATTCCTCGCTCCGCCATCCCTACTCCCTATACTGCTTTGCGCTCAAGCGCGCGGCCCAAAGAAAAAACCCCAAGACCGATAAGCGCAAGCACGATCTCTTCGGCCATCGAAGAATTCCTCATGACGCCGACAAACAGAGCGTAGCCGATATCGGCGAGGCCCAGGGCTTGGAGAATCTTCGCCACGTAAAACATTTAAATATTGATCCAGGGGGTAACCAGAACGTATTTGACGTTAAAAGCCAGGCGCAGAAACATTTTCACGGGAAGCGACATCATCAAAACCAGCAAGAAGGCGGCGATGGTAAAGCGAACCATGCCCCAGCGCTCAAGAAATTCTTTGCCCTTCACTTTGACGACAAAGTAATAGAAGCCAATCATGCCGAGAACAAAGTAAGCGCCGATGCAAACCAGACTGAATGCCGCCGACAACCAGTAATCGCGAAAGCCAACGAGATACGGCAGATCGACATTCGTAAGCGCTACGACCTTGTGCGCATCCCACCTCTGCCACGGCCAAAAAAGGTTCCAGCCGGGACCACGGAAGAACGTTCCGATGATAATCATGGTGATCCACAGAATGTGAAAACCGAAAAAGAACGTCAGGATCTCCCACTTCCGATCTTTGAAACAATAATAGCCGTTGCCGCGCGGGTTGATGTCGATATAGGGGATCACCATGAGGCCGACAATGATAAGACTGGGCAAGACGACGCCGGCGTTCCAGGGATCGAAATAAACCAGCATTTCCTGCAAGCCGAGAAAATACCACGGCGCCTTCG
>CAMLCX010000074.1 GCA_946478635.1 uncultured Pseudomonadota bacterium | reverse complement strand
GGGAAAGCACCAGGAGAGAAAATCTGCCGCTGCGCTATGCCTGGAAGGACATCGAGCCGCAACTCCGCGCGCTGGCGGATCAACCGGGCAGTCCCTACGACGGCGTGGCGTTGGAGTACGTCAATCCGATGACCGGCGGGCGCACGCTGCGCACGCTCAGTTGCTGGATTCAATTGCTTCGCCCGGGCGAGCATACGAAAAAACATCGCCACACGTCGAGCGCGGCCTATTTTGTCGTCGGCGGCGAAGGTACCACCGTTATCGGCGATAAGGCGCTGGAGTGGTCCAAGCATGATTGCTTCGCGCTGCCCAACTGGGCCTGGCACGAACATATCAACCGGTCCAAGACTGAAGAGGCGATTTTATTTTCGGTAAACGACATTCCGATCGTCGAGGCGTTTAACCTTTATCGTGAGGAACCGGAAAATTCTTTGCACACGGCGCAAACGCCGGGGGTGCCGGCGATAGGAAGATAATGGCCGTTCAAAACGTTCAAGCCGTTCAAATCGTTCCAACCCCCACCTCTTTCCTCCCCCGCGGCCGCGGGGGAGGATGAAGGAGGGGGATTGAACGGAGCGCAGCGGTTGAACGGATTGAACGTTTTGAACTCATATAAAGGAAAGAAGAATCCATGCCGGATCTAAGAACTTGGCTCGACGAAGTTGACAAGCTCGGCCAATTAATGACCGTCGAAAACGCCCACTGGGATCTGGAGCTATCGACGCTGACAGAAATCATCAACGAACGTTCGCGGACGCGCCCGGCCATTCTCTTCGACCGTATCAGAGATTATCCGCCAGGCTACCGGGTCGCCGCCAATCTCGTGTCGTCGGTGGATCGCCTGGCGATGACCCTCGGCATGCAGCCCGGGTTGGGCGATATGGGTTTTGTCCAAGCGTGGCGCCAACGGGTTAAAAAGATCACGCCGCTTGCGGCGCAGGCGGTTTCTTCGAGCGCGCTGTTCGAAAATACCCAGAGGGGCAAAGACATCAACCTGCTCCAGTTTCCCGTGCCGCGCTGGCATGAATTGGACGGCGGCCGGTACATCGGCACCGATGATTTAGTGATCACGCGCGATCCCGAAGAAGGTTGGGTGAACGTCGGAACCTATCGCATTATGGTTCATGGCCCGGACCGCGTGGCGCTTCATATGTCGCCGGGAAAACACGGTCGCGTGCACAAGGATAAATATCACGCGCAGGGAAAAGCGCTGCCGATCGCGGTGTCCTTCGGCCATCACCCGATCAACTTCGTCGTCGCTTCGACGGACGTGCCGAACCGGGTCAACGAGTACGATTACGCCGGCGGCATTCTCGGCCAGCCGCTGCAAGTGATCAAAGGACCCCTGACGGGTTTGCCGATTCCCGCCGATTCCGAGATTGCCATCGAAGGCGAAGTGGCGCCAGACGATGTCATGCCGGAAGGTCCATTCGGCGAGTGGACCGGCTACTACGCAAGCAATCAGCCGGCGGTGCCGGTGATTCAAGTCAAAGCGCTCTACTTCCGCAACGATCCGATTCTCTGCGGTTTCCCGCTGCTCAAACCATCGGCCGGCGACAATCTGCATTTTTCGCTGATGCGCTCGTCGCTCATCTGGAACGCGCTGGATGAAGCGGGCGTGCCCGATGTCAAAGGCGTCTGGGCGCATCCCTCCGGCGGCAGATTTTTAACCGTCGTGTCGATCAAGCAGCGCTATCCCGGCCATGCGCGCCAGGCCGGCATGATCGCCAGCCAGTGCCGCTCCGGCGCTTATCTCGGCCGCTACGTGATCGTCGTCGACGACGACGTCGATATCGCCAACTCCGAAGAAGTTTTATGGGTGCTGAGCAGCCGCTCGGACCCGGCCGAGTCGATCGAAATTCTGCGCCGCGCCTGGAGCGGTCCGCTCGACCCGCGCATCGCGCGCGATCAGGTGGGCCACAGCTCGCGCGCCGTCATCGATGCCACCCGGCCGTACGAATGGCGCGAAAAATTCCCCAAAGTCAGCGGCGCCAGCCGCGAGCTGAAAGACAAGGTGGCAAACGACTGGCGGACGTTTCTCGACCAGAAGTTCGGCGAAAGGTAATCTCCGGACCTTGATTTTAACCGGGGATAATTTTCATTCCTGTTCATGGTGCGTGCGTTGTGGGAATAAATCGATTTGAGGTTATTCATCCGAGCCATGGATTTTAAAGAGCCTACTCGGTTTGACCGGACGGTTAACCGTGCGTTCGCCTTACTCTTAAAGTGGGGTATCGGCCTTTCGCACAATTATCTGTTGGAAGTTCGAGGTCGCAAAACCGGCAAAGTGTATGCGACGCCGGTCAATGTGCTCGAACATAAAGGTCATAGGTATCTCGTCGCCCCTCGTGGCTACACTCAGTGGGTACGAAATGCCGAAGCCAGCGGCGCGGCAGTTTTGGTGAGGGGAGCGAAGCGTGAAGAGACGCGATTGCGCGCTGTTGCCGAGGAAGAAAAAGCGGAGCTTCTAAAAGCCTACCTCGATCGGTTCAAGCCAACGGTGCAAAGCTATTTTCCCATCGCCGCGGGATCACCCGTAGAGGCCTTTACGTCGCTCACAACCCGATATCCCGTTTTCGAATTACTGCGCTGAACTTAAACCCTATTATGATAACGTGACGCCTGAAAGCTCTTGAACAAAATTTCAATGGTAGCGGCGCAAGGTCAAAGAGTTTATTTACTACGCCACGGCGAAACCGAGTGGAGCTTGAATGGGCAACACACGGGCGTCACCGATGTTTCGCTCACGGAAAAGGGCAGAACGGATGCGCGGCTTCTTCAACCGATCCTAGCCGACCAAACTTTTACCCTGGTTCTCACCAGTCCTCTCCAGCGCGCTCGCGAGACCTGCGAGTTGGCCGGGTTTGGGCAACTGGCCCAGGTCGATGTCGATTTGGTCGAATGGAACTACGGAGAATATGAGGGGCTCACGACAAAGCAAATTCGCTCGACGAGACCGGATTGGTCGTTATTTCGCGACGGCTGCCCGGGCGGCGAGTCGCCGGGTCAAGTCACCACGCGCGCCGATCGCGTTGTCACCAAGGTGCGCGCCAGCGAGGGAGACGTTGCTCTATTCGCGCACGGCCACATCCTGCGGGTTCTCGCCGCGCGCTGGATTGGCCTGCCGGCAAGCGTTGGCGAGCGCTTCTTGCTCGATACCGCGACGCTGAACGTGCTCGGCTACTACTATGAAATACCGGCGCTGAAGATTTGGAACGCTCCGATCGGGACATAGCAACACAGGCTGTGCCCGCCCTCACCCTGGCCTCTCCCAGAGGGCGAGGGGCTGATTCGAATCACGCTCACCTCAGTCCTCCCCCGGTCAAAAAGAGATTACTCGCCGATTCGAGTCTTATCACGGGCGATTAGACGAATACGTTGGCGGAATTCTGTTTGCTCGTGGCATTTGCCGCCGAGACGTGAAAGACTCACCTATTGCCGCTGCATTACCTCCGATCTGCCGGCTCGAAGCGCACTTCGTTTATGGCGAAACGATTAAAAATCTGCCTCATCAATCCAAAGTTCGAGCCTTCTTATTGGGGATTCGACTATGCATTACCGCTTTATCCGGGCCGCAAAAAATCTTCGGTGATCACGGGAGCGCTGCCTTATCTCGCCGGGCTGGTGCCGGAACACGATGTTCGTTTACTCGATGAAAACGTCGAAACAATTCCGTGGGAGCAGCTTGAGGCTTTCGACATCGTCGGCGTGACCGGGATGAACGTTCAAAAGGAACGCATGCGGGAGATTCTTGAAAGATTGCGTCCGATGCGCGTGCGCACGGTCGTCGGCGGCGCGTACGCTTCGGTGGACGAAGGATTTTTCGACGGCCTGTGCGACGTTCTTTTTTCCGGCGAAGCCGATGAGACTTGGCCGGAGTTTGTCGGCTCTGTTGCCAACGGCGGAAACCACGATAGCCTCTACAAACAGCACAACCCGACGGACATGACCAAAGTTCCCAAGCCCCGATTCGATCTGCTCAAGGTGGAACGTTATGCTTCGGGGGCGCTTCAGTTCTCGCGCGGCTGTCCGTTTCAGTGCGAGTTCTGCGATATTATCGTGACCTTTGGGCGCCGCCCGCGCACCAAACATCCGGAACAGGTCATTGAAGAACTGGACGAAATGCGCCGGGTCGGTTTTTACTCCTGCTTTATCGTCGATGATAATTTCATCGGCAATAAGAAAGCCGCCAAAGCGCTGCTCCGATTGATCATCCCCTGGCAGCAGAAGCACAGCTATCCCCTGCGGCTTACCACCGAGGCCAGCATCAATCTGGCGGATGATCCGGAATTGTTGGAATTGCTTTACCAGGCGAATTTTCGCTCGGTGTTTATCGGCATCGAAACGCCCCGGGTCGCCTCGCTCAAGGAGACCAAGAAGTTTCAAAATACCCAGGGCGATTCGCTGGAGACGAAACTGGCCAGAGTTCGTAACGCCGGGCTGGAGGTCAGCGCCGGCTTCATCGTTGGATTTGATAACGATGATCGCACGATTTTTGAAGATCAGTTTCGCTTTATCCAGGATAATGGAATTCTATTAGCCATGGTTGGAATGCTCACCGCCGTGCCAAAGACGCCCCTCTATGAACGGCTGGAAAAGGCCGGCCGTCTCCGACTTGAGGACTTGAACTGCAACATCGTTCCCGCGCAGATGACGCCGTCTGAACTTCAGCACGGTTACTGGGATCTGCTCAAACGCTTATATGATCCCCAGGCCTTCTTCGACAGGTATTTTACGGTGAACGAGTATCCTGATTTCAAACGCAAACGGGCCGAGATCAGCAAACGAGCCAACGAAGGCAAAGCATTGCCGACTCTCATCTACGGGCTGCTGCTTTTGTGGAAGCTGTTACTGGCGCTTGCCAAAGAGCGGAGCTTGACGACGATCGGGACTGTTTATCTGCGCAATTTTTTCCAGCGCAGTTTGCGTGTGCGAGCCGATATCATCGGCTTCGCGCAATTTATGAACCGATGCGTGACCCATTGGCATTTCTACAAATTCACGTGCGAAGGCACCGCGGGAAAACTCCGAGTCTTTAACTCCGGGTGATTCGTCATCAGTCCGCTTCGAGGTTGACGAAACTCCCCGGGAAGCCCCGCTCGACTTCATTTTCTATTCACACGATTACTGATTGCTTTTCACTCGGCGATCGGAGTTTTTGTTTGCCGCTTCCTTTGAAAGCACATCCCTGAGCCAGCGATGCCCCGCGTCGTTTCGGTGGATCTCGTGCCAGCCCTGGGACATGGTGAAGCCGGGAATTTCCAGCGGCGGCTTGACGATTCGCAGTGGATGCATGCGCGCGAGCTCCGCGGCCATGCCCGTGGGAACGGTGGCGATGCGCTGCGTGCCGATGAGCATATGAGGAAGCAGCAGGAAAGTCGGCACCTGCACGGCCACCCGGCGCGTTAAGCCTTTTTCTTCCAGTACCACGTCGACGATGCCGCCGGCGCGCTCGCGCGGAGCGACAAGCACATGCTCCATCCCGGCGAAGCGCGCGGGCGTGAGGCTGCGAATCGAGTTCTTGGCCCACACGATGCAGGTGTAGCCGTCGCGGTAGAGCGGCGTCCAGACGATCCCGGGTCCCGTGGGTTGCTGCGGCGTAATCAGTAAATCCAAAACGCCGGCGTCGAGATCGCGTTCGCTTGCGAGCGACGGCTGGCGCACTTCAAACTCAATCTGCGGCGCTTCCGCGCTCAGCTTGCGAAATAGCGGCGCCAATAGCGTCACTTGAGCGTTATCCACCGCGGCGACGCGAAATCGACGTCGCGATTTCGCCGGATCAAAACCCGGCTTTTCAAGCAAGATCCTTTCGAGAGCATCGACGTTTTGGCGAAGCGGACCGGCAATCTCCACGGCCCGGTCGGTTGGCGTCAAGCCGCGGCTCGTGCGAACGAAAAGCGGATCGCCAAAAACCGTGCGCAAGCGACTGAGGATTCGGCTGACGGCGGACTGAGTCAGGCCAAGCCGGTCCGCAGCCCGGGTCACATTTCGTTCCTCGAGCAAGACATTGAGCGCGGTTAACAGGTTGAGATCCGTCTGGGTGATATTCCGTTTAGTCATAGCAATTAGTCCGATTATGCATTGGACCGCGGGGCTTGTCGATCTTAAATTGCGGGTAGTCAACGAACGAATTCGTGGACCGAATCTGACAATCGCGGCGGGAAAGGCCAATCGCGCCGCATGAAATTGGCTCACAAACCAAATGAGGAGGGATGCCCTGATGAAATCCAATACTAATCGGACGGTCATTGTTACCGGAGCCGCGACCGGCATCGGTTACGCTATTGCCGAGCAGTTCCTGCAGCGTGGTGACAATGTCGTCCTCAACGGACGCACCAAAGAAAAGCTCGACGCGGCCGTGGTGCAACTCGGTCGCGGGGATCGCGTCGCGACGGTTGTCGGCGATATCACGCAACCGGGCATCGCGGCAGAAATCGTCTCCGGCGCGATCCGCTATTTCGGCCGGTTGGACGTGCTGGTGAACAACGCCGGCATTTTCCATACCAAGCCGTTTACCGACTACACGATCGAAGAGTTGGACGGTTTTCTCGGCTATTTGCGCGGCACCTTCGTGCTTTCGCAGGCGGCCGTGCGACAGATGCGCAAGGAGGGTGGCGGCGGTGCGATCATCAACATCGGTACGATTCTGACGCTTAATGGCGTCGCCGGCGTTCCTTCCAGCGCGCCGATCGCAGCCAAAGGCGGCATCACCGCATTGACGAAGAATTTATCGATCGAGTTGGCAGGGGACGGTATCCGCATCAATGCCGTGGCGCCCGGTGTTGTGCCGACACCGCTGTACGGCGAATTAACCGATGAGCAGCTGGAGGCGCTGCATGGCATGCAGCCGCTCGGACGCTACGGCAAACCGAAAGACATTGCGGACGCTGTGCTTTATCTCGCCAATGCCGAGTGGGTGACCGGGGTCATTTTGCCGGTGGACGGCGGCGTCGACGCAGGCGGCGATGGTGCCAGCCGCCGGCGGAATGCGCCTGATCCGGAAAGTTTATCGGCCAATCACAATCGACCTGCATAGCTTCTCCAGCGACGAAGTCATGACGATGAGCGCGTATGGGTTGCAAGAAATTGACCCTTACGCGCCGTCGCGTTGATAATAATGCATCGCCCCGGCGGCGTGTTGACCGGCTCGATTTACATTCACGCCGGCACGGTTGTCATTCCGAAGGATCTGGTTGTGAAATGAGCCGCCGCCAATGCCTTGACAAGTGGAGCGCCGGTCGAATAGCGTCCGTGACCTGAGAGGTGCGAGGCGGTCTCGCTTCTGTGTCTTTAGATCAGAGGAGGGCTTCAATATGATGATTCTCCTGCTCGGGTTCTTGCTGGTGTTCGGCACCTGCCAGCCGGCCTTGGCGGCGCCGATCGACGATCTGGTTGCGGCCGCCAAAAAAGAGGGCGTCCTGGAGCTTCTCGCCCCGTCCACCACCGGAGACAAGGGAGCCCAGGCGCTCGGCAATGCCTTCAACAGGAAGTACGGGCTCAACATCAAAATTAATTACACGCCCTCTTCCAACATGACCGGCGATGTCGCCAAGCTGGTTTTGGGCGCCGCTTCGCGCGCCACGCCGGAGTGGGACCTGATGCTCGTCACCGATGCGCACCATGCGACGATATGGGGGAAACATCTGCATCAGCCATTCGACTACGCGAAGCTGGGTATCGCGCGGGAATTGATTCAGTACGATAACGGCGTCGTGAGCCTTGCCAACCAGTTCGTTCTACCCGCCTACAACAAGACCGTTTTGCCAGCACGTGACGTGCCGAAACGCTGGGAAGATCTTCTCGATCCGAAATGGAAGGGCGGCAAGCTCGGTGTGTCGACGGCGACGCATCACTTGTCCCGCTTGGCCGTCGGCCCGTGGGGCGAGTCAAAAACCACCGAGTTTGTCAGCGCGATCTCCAAGCAGGATCCGATTCTCGGCACGCTCGCGAATCTTTACAACCGACTTCTGCTCGGTGAAATCTTGCTGATCACGACACTCACCGATAGCTTCATCTCTCAAGCAAAGCGCGACAACGCGCCCATCGTCTTCGCGGAAGGCTTGGATCCGGTGATCTCGCCGACCTACAATGCCGGCGTGCCCAAAGGCGCGCGCCATCCCAACGTCGGACATCTCTTTGCGGTTTTTTTGACAAATCTGGAAGCCCAGGAAATATGGGAAAGACACAACGGCCAAACCTCGGCGCTTATTCCCGGCACCACCGCCTACAAGTATGCCCAGGGCAAGCCCCTGCTGCAGATGAGCCAGAATCAAGCGCAAACCGTCGATCGCCTGGCGCGCCAGTACGGCAAGATTCTGGGTTTTGAAAGATAAGGGTAATCGGCGCGACCTGCGGCACTCTCCCGCATTGAAGATTTGGAACGCGCTGATCGTACTTACTATCGTTCAGAGTTTTCGCGGCTCGCGCAAATTTCCAATGACCACCAGACGATCTCGGTCCAGAAGAGAATTCACCGCGGAGACGCCGAGTACGCCGAGAAAAGAATTTTATCAATCAAAACTCCGAACTCTGCGACCTCTGGTGCCTCTGCGGTGAGTCCTTCTTGTGCCCCTTTGGTTGCGGCTTCGCCGCGCCGGGGGTATGTATCTTATTTGTGCTGCCGCTAGAAGCGGCCGTCTTTTTCCAATTTCCTCACGACGCTGTCGTCGACTAGGTCCTCGGCTTTCAGGCGGCGGATCTTTTCATTGTTAACGCCCAACAAACGAATAACGTTGCGAATGCCCTCGACGCTCGGATAGATCTTTTTCTCGTAGAGTCCGGCCATGCTGTGATAACCCTCTTCGGCGTCTTCGACGCGCGGCAGGCGCATGCCTTTGGCGACAGCCTTCATGACGGCGGCCTTATTGTCGGGATTGCGAATAAAAGCCACAGCGTCCAGAAGACCCCTAAACACACTCTCCGCTGTCGCCGGTGAAGATTTCATAAAACCACGTCGGGATAGGACTCCCGATCCTTGATACGGAATCGGAAGTTTCTCGACATCGGCCAGTACGTTATAGCCTTTGTTCTGCAAGTTCTTGCCGTGCGCGTATCCCACGAGCACCGCATCCACGGTGCCGGCCATGAAACCTTGCACCATAACGGATTGGTCG
The DNA here is from genome assembly GCA_946478635.1 of uncultured Pseudomonadota bacterium. Next base: position 5,006 of record CAMLCX010000074.1, on the reverse strand, counting down.
CCGAGTGTTCTGAATTGAATCTTGTCGCGTTCGGGCACAAGCCCCCAGTGGTCAAGAGTGAGCATGGTAAAAATCCAGCCGCCGCCACTGAGGCTGTTGACGCCGATACTTTTACCTTTCAGTTCGCTCGGACTTTTTATTTTCGAATTTGCAATGAACATGCCGGTGAGCCGGTTGATGAAACCGGCGACAAAAACCAGGTCCGCGCCCTCCGCGATCGCGCCGAGATTGGCGCCGGATACCGATCCCCAATGGAACTGTGTCTCTCCGGAGCTGAGCGCCGCCATGCCGACGGGACCGTTGCGCACCTGAACGAACGAAACATCGACGCCGTACTTGCGAAAGAATCCATGTTCCTGGGCGACGTAGATAGCGCCTTCCCGTTCGCTGACCGATCCGCTTGTCATCACCACTTTAGCCAGCGGCGCCGCGGCTTGAGCGGCGTGTGCTTCAGAAAGAGAAAAAGCGAGGATTGAAATGAGCAAAACGGTCGATTTGTATTTCATCCAGAGCGGCTCCTCCAAGGCTTGATTTCAAACAGGCGATCAGCAAACTCAGGGAAGATACGGCAGGCCATGACAGCCGTCAAGGATGAGGCGTGTCATGCGCTAATTCTGATTGTCGGCAGAGCGCTCTCGCATCCCAAGATACCACGAAGCGATTCATGATCTTACGCACGCCCACAGAGAATGAAAATGGGGAGACTTCCGTCCCCACGTTTTTCCCCGCGACTCGTCATTCCCGCGCAGGCGGGAATCCAGGTTTGCTTTCCGGCCCAATTAGCCTGGATACCCGCTTTCGCGGGTATGACGGAACGCTGCGGTTACTTCTCGTATTCGGGTTCTTCGTTCTATAGATCATCTACGCACACGTATTTTCAATGGAGCGAGACTTATATCGCAGATCCCGCAGATCTTTGACGCGAGTTTTGAGATTGGGTCTAACGTCCGAACAGTCGCTTGACCGCCGATCCGATGCCGTCCGCCACGCTGCCCGCGCCTTCCATGCCTTTGCGGCCGAGAGTGCCGATGCCTTCGGCGACGTTGGTGATGCTTACGCCAAGCTGTCCGGCCATCGCGGTTGCGATTCGGGTCGAGAGATTCTCGTTGAGCGAGAAGTTCGGGTTTTTGGTATTGCCCGTCAGGGTGAAGTCAAGGTCAATGGCATCGTTATGATCTTTAAGGAAGCCGATCACGGTGTTGCGCGGAAGACCCATGAAAGTGTCGAAAAATCCCGACGACGGCGCAAACGTCAAATCTCTTAAAATGACTTTGCCCTTGCCGTTCAACCTGTCGTTGCGAACTTCAGAAGCGAGATTCAAATCGAGAGTCCCTCTGGCGACACGGGCGTCGGTTTTTTTCACGAGATAAGGTTGAAGCGCGACCAGGTCGACCGCGTCCAGCGTTATACGCGACGACGAATCCCTTGCCGCCGGTCCCACCCATCCATTTACCTGGGTTCGACCATCACGCTTTATGCCTTTCACGATGCCGGTCAGATCGAAGCGGGTCTTGTCTGCGGCGGGCGCTGCGACGTCTTGAATCAGCGCCTCGATGTCCTCGATTCTGGTCCTGTAGGGTGGCCGGCTCACCGTGGCATCATAGAGATCGACACTGCCGCTTTTAAGCTCGATGGTCGAGATTGTGACCGCCCGCGCGCCGCCTTCGTTTCGTTGCGGTTTTTCCTCCCGTTCGGTCAGACTCGGAATCATGACAAGCTTGCCGGGATTGCGCAGCACGGACAGGTAGGGTTTTTCAATCACGATGGAGGCAATACGGATCTTCCGCGTAAAAAGCGTGCGCAGATCTGGAGTGATCGTTACCCGCTCCGCCTCGAATGTGCGGGCCGCGGGCCAGTCCTTCGGAGCATCGATGCTGACTCCCAGTAGTTCGATGGTGAACCAGTTAACCTTGAGCTCCGTCAGTCGACTGCCCGGACCGAGCGCGGCGAGGACGTTATCCTGGAGCATGCCCACGCCGATTCGATATCCCGCGAGCACCGCAATGGGTAGAAATACCGCGATCGCGAAAACGATAACCTGCCAGCGCTTCATAGAATGTTGTCTTGAGTGATATTTTACGAGCGTAGCGGTCGGGCTGCAAACTTTTTCTCCGGCGCCCATTTGGCCACGTTTGTCAGCCGATGGGACAAGCGTGTGCCGCGCAAAAGGGTAAAAGAAGGATTGTTTGAGGTCAGCCCGCCAAGCATCGCTTGACGGGCTTGTCGGACATTCCGTGCGTTAACATGAGGAAGTGCATACTTTACAATCCGGGGGCTTGCATGGAATATGAGAGCGATTTGGATGAATGTTCGGGTAAAATTCGCTTATGAGTCTCATTCTATTTCAGGCTTAAGCCGCCAATGAGATTATCTCCGGTGTGCCTCTCGTGGGAGACGCTAGCAAGCCGCTCTCTTTTTCTCTCCTTGGCGCTAATCGCTCTTGCTTCGTTTCTGCTTCTTTTCAACCTTGGCGGCGCGATCATTCTGCGGCATCACGAAGCGTTGGTCGCGGTGCCGGCGCAGCAGATGCTTTCCAGCGGCAACTGGCTTGTTCCCTATTTTGGCGGCGTCCCGCGGCTCGAAAAACTACCCCTGGCCTACTGGGCCGTCGCCGGGCTTGGCTCATTGAGCGGGACTATAAGCGAATGGACCGTTCGATTGCCCGCTGCTCTTTCGGCGCTGTTACTCGTCGCCCTCGTGGGCCTCTGGGCGCGGCGATGGTATGGCACTCGAGTTGGTCTGTGCGCGGCATTGATACAATCGACGACTCTCTACACCCTTAAGTGGGGGCGAACGGGAACAGTCGACATGATGCTTTGCCTCCTCATAGCAGCGGCGCTCTATACCGCGGCGAATGCGGCGATTCCATCGCAAGACCCAAGGGCGGCGGGTCGGCGCAATTATTACTTAAGCATCCGTTGGTGCCTGCTGGCGGGTCTAGCGGCTTTGGCTAAGCCTCTTTTCGGAATCATCATGGCGGTGGCGCCCTGCTTGACATTCCTTGTGGCTCATCGCCGTCGTGATTTGATTAGAAATCTCGTTCATCCGATGGGGCTCATCGTGTTTCTTATATTGACGCTGGCCTGGCCTTGCCTGATACTACGGGAAATTCCCTCCGCGTGGCACATTTGGCAGAACGAAACCCTGCATCGTGCCGTGGATACGGAGAGATACTATGCGCCGTTCTGGTACTACGCCGCGGTTGCGCCAATTTTGATGTTGCCATGGACGCCGGTGATACTTTGGTCCATGGCCGATAGCTGGCGGAGAGCCTGGAAGAAGGCCGATGAAAAGGAACGATTTCTTTGGATATGGTTTCTCACTCAGACCATTCTCCTGAGTGTATCGCTTGGAAAAAACCAGCATTACATTTTGCCCGCGCTGCCGGCGTTGTCTTTGATCGGCGGGCAACGTTTAGCCCAATGGTTAGAGCGCTTCGATTGGAGAAATTGGAAACTCAGCCTGCGCGGCGCGACATTGACCTCGTTGACCTTCAGCATTTTGGCGATCACCACGGCTATGATCTTGTCCCGACTGTGGCCAGGCTCGCTATGGCTTCCGCTATGGTCAAGCACGGCTGTCGTTATTTTAGGAAGCGCACTGGCCAGTTATTTTTTGTGGGCGGAGCGACCGTTTGGCGCGGTTGTGGCCGCCGTAGCGGCTCTGCTCATGGGTTTCGCGATAGGCACAGGACAACTGAGCCCGGGGCTCGATTTCCGGCGTCCCGCCGCGGAGTTTGCGCGTAGCGTAGACCGTCACATCCCTCGAGGTGGGCCACTAGTCGTCTACCAAGCCGAGTTCACAGCGATGTATTTTTATGCTGACCATTCGGCGCTCCGCGAGAATACGCTTCCAGGGTTGCAGAATCGTTTGGCGCAAGAAAACCGACTTTTTGTTGTTACCAAGATCGAAATGTTGAGCGCTCTCAAAACGATCGGCCAAGTTCGGACCGTGGCGGCCATGGAGCCGCCCGCTCAAGCGAAGTGGAAAAGATCGCCGCAACTTGTTCTCTTGGAAATGTCGGCTAAAACGCCAGAATGAATCCACGGGGCTGCAAGTCGTCGAAACCTAAGGATGGAATCATTCTGGACGACCGGCTCATCCAATCGTCAAGAACTTGCAATCCCGTTGACGCCAAGTTTTGGGTTTGTTATGCCGGGTTGCCATGAAGAGGGCGTTCTTAAACAAAAGGAGGAGTCATGCCAGCTCGCATTAGACATCTCGCGCTGTATACCGAAAATCAGAGTGGAATGACCAGCTTTTACAAAACCGTGTTCGGCATGAAGCGAATCACGGAAAGTTTTAGCGATGCCAATCATGGCCATATCAGCGATGGCGTGATCGGCCTCGCGGTTCTGAAAAGGCGTCCCAGCTTCGCCGCCGCGCTGGATCATTTTGGCTTCGAAGTGGAAGATGTCGGCGTCATCCTCGAAAGGCTTAAGAAGAAATACCCGAAGGTCCTGGTGACCAAAGGATTGGAGCAGGTGGCGTTTGCGGTTTTTAGAAGTCATGACCCGGCGGGAACGCAATTCGATATTTCATGGAAGCAGCATCCCAAAGTGCAGGAGGGCTATAAAGACGACGGGTGGAAGCAACCGAGGCAGATCAACCACATTGCGATGAGGTCGTCGGAACCCGAACGCGTCGCCGAGTTCTATCACGAAGTTTTTGATCTCAAGGAAGGGAAAAATTACGATGAAGACACGCTTTGCGTGACCGACGGCACGGTTGATCTGCTCATCAGACGCACGAGCAACCATTGCTATATGAGCATGCGGGAAGGCATCGATCACTTCGGCTACGCAGTGGAAAGCATCGAAGAGGTAAAAAAAGATCTCGATGAATTTGGCCGCTCCAATCCCGGTTCGGCGCCGAAAGAATTAGCCGGCGGCATATTTGGACACATCACACAGGAGGACATCGACGGCTGTAAAATCGGCCAATATGCGATTGCCGACCCGGACGGCCTTCTTATCGATCTTTCGACGCGTCCGGCGTAGTTTTTT
>CAMLCX010000073.1 GCA_946478635.1 uncultured Pseudomonadota bacterium | reverse complement strand
AGAGATTTTTCCCGGCGTCGTCGACGTCACGTCTTGGCTTCAGGCAAATTGCCGCCGCGACTCGCACGGTCGGATCGATATCGTGCAAGGCGGCGAGGAGAGCGGTCCGGCTGGTCGCATCGGACAGAGCGAGATCCCGGAGGGTGTAGAGCGCCATTCTTTTTTGATTGCTCGATCCCTTGGCACAAAGCTGGATCAGTGAGTCTACGAGAGCGAAATCTCCCTTTCCTTTTGCGATGCGCACGAGCAGTAGAGCGATCGCCCAGCGAATATCCGGCTCGCGGTGATCGAGCGCTTCAAGCAACCCGGCAATCGCTGCGGTCGACGGGTTGGGTAGGCTGCCGAGAATGTAAGCGACGGGCCAGTAATTATGGTGTCCCGCTTCGGTTAATCGGTGGTCGAGAGTGCCGCGCAACTCAGGAGAATCCGCGGCGCGCTGAATTAAGCTATCGACGGCGGCGCGAATGGCAGGTTTATCGTGCCGATCAAGATTTGCGATGAGCGCGGCAGTTTGCGGGTCGTGTGATTCCATGCTCCATCCGCGACGCGCGCGCGAGCGACTGTTTTGATAGGCGCAATTTCTTGCGCGATCAGATTTCCAGGAACTGCGGGCAGTCGGTCAAATTGCGATTGCCTTTGGACGTGACCAGAACGACGTCTTCCAGACGCACGCCGCCGACTCCGAGATAATAAAGGCCGGGTTCGACGGTGACGACGTGGCCCGTGCGCAGGGTGGCATCCACCGGCGCGATGCGCGGCGCTTCATGGATATCCAGGCCCAAGCCATGCCCGGTGCCGTGGAAAAATCCCTGCATTCGCCCATTGATCCTGCCGGTGTGAAAGCCGCGCGCTTCGAAGAGGTCGAGAATATTCTGGTGCACCTGTTTGCCGTTGATGCCGTCGCGGATTTGGTCGAAGCCGATCTTTTGTCCGGCTTGCACGGTTGCATAAATCTCTTTGAGCTTGTCCGAGGCGCGGCCGCGCACGATTGTGCGGCTCAAATCGCCGAAGTAGCCGTTTTGTTGCGAGCGCGGAAAGATATCGAAGATGATCGAGGTGTTGGCTTTAATCGGCCCGCTACCCTCGTGATGCGGATCGACGCATTGATTGCCGGATGAAATAATGGTGTGACTTGGCAACCAGCCCTGGGCCATGATCGTGGTATTGACCACGGTTTTGAGCATTTCTGAAGTCAGCCGCGCGCCATTCAAATACAAATACCCGTCGCGTTTGCTCTTGGTTCGCTTGAGCGTGCGGATGCCCGCCCGCAGTCCGAGCGTCGCGACCCGCAAAGATTCGCTGATCTGTTTCACCTCTCGGCTATTTTTCGTTTCGCGCTCGTCCCAAAACGGATCGCGCTTGATTTGGACGCTGAAGCCCTTCGCGCGCAATTGGTCGCTGAGCAACGCCGGGAAGTTGGCAGGCACAATTAGCGAGCGAATGCCGCGTTCCCGAAAAAGCAAGTCGAGAATGTCCGACATCGCCGGTGTCTTGCCGAGCTTGCGAAGTTTTTTTTGATAAAGCGAAAGAGAAAGCACCCGGTCCACCTGCGCTTGTTTTTTGGCGCGATCGATCTCCAGATCACTCAGGACCGCGTGCTTGGTGTTTTTGTGCTGGAAGAAAATAAATGGATCGGGCACAAAAAACCCCACCGCGTAAAGCATGTTGGCGTCGCCTTCGCTGGGCGCAACGATCAATAGTGCCTGGTGATTTTTAAGCTGCGCGGGAGACTGGCGGGTGGTCGCTTCGGCAACGGAAAGGCGGTCGCGTTTGGCTTCAAACATGTTTGTTTCGCTCGTCGAACTAGAATCTAGACGCTCAACGATAGTAACGCGAGCGATCGTCGAGCGCAACTTTGGGCCGCCGCGCACGCGCGCGCTCCGGTCCGGCATATTTGGTTGACAGGAAAGTGGCTTTTGCTATGATCCAGCGACCGTTCCACTCGGTCGCATCGATTACGCCCCGTAAGGATATTTTTTTCCATGGCCATCATCGATAACTTCAACAAGCTCCGCGAGCTCAATCAAAAGGCGGACGCCGGGGGCGGCGAGGAACGTGCCCGCCGCCAGCATGAACAGGGAAAGTTGTTGGCGCGCGAGCGTCTTGGCATCCTGCTCGACAGCGGCAGCTTTGTCGAGCTCGATCGCCTGCGCACGCACCACAGCACGGACTTCGGCTTGGACAAGCAAAAATTTCTGGGCGACGCGGTGGTGACGGGCTACGGCGCGATCGATGGCCGGATGGTGTACGTCTACTCGCAGGACTTTACCGTTTTCGGCGGCAGCCTCAGCAAAGTTGTCGCGGATAAAATCTGCAAGATCATGGATATGGCCGTCAAAAACGGCGCGCCGCTAATCGGCATCAACGACTCCGGCGGCGCGCGCATCCAGGAGGGCGTCGATAGCCTGGCCGGTTACGGCGAAATTTTTCAGCGCAACGTGATGGCGTCGGGCGTGGTGCCGCAGATTACCGCGATTATGGGCCCGTGCGCCGGCGGCGCGGTGTATTCGCCCGCGATCACCGACTTTATCTTCATGGTCAAATCCAACAGTTACATGTTCATCACCGGCCCGGATGTCATCAAGACCGTGACCCATGAAGAGGTGACCAAGGAGGCTTTGGGCGGCGCCGAAACCCACACCGCCAAAAGCGGCGTGGCGCATTTCACGGCGAATAGCGAAAAAGATTGTTTACTATTGATGCGCGAGCTGGTCGGGTTCCTACCCGCGAATAACCAGGAAGACCCGCCCTATCGCGCCAGCAATGACGATCCGCTGCGGCGCGACAAGCGGCTTAAAGATTTGGTTCCCGACAACCCCAACCGTCCTTACGATATGAAGGAGCTTATCTCTCTTGTCGTCGACGAGGGATTTTTTTTTGAAGTTCAGCCCGAATTCGCGCGCAATATTTTAATCGGTTTTGCTCATCTTGGCGGCCGCTCGGTCGGCATTGTCGCCAACCAGCCGGCGCATCTGGCCGGCTGTCTCGATATCAACGCATCGGTGAAGGCGGCCCGCTTCATCCGCTTCTGTGATTGCTTCAATATTCCGGTTGTGACCTTCGTCGATGTTCCGGGCTTTTTGCCGGGCACGGACCAGGAGTATCACGGCATCATCCGTCACGGCGCAAAGTTGCTTTACGCCTACGCCGAAGCGACGGTGCCGAAAGTGACCCTGGTGACGCGGAAAGCCTACGGCGGCGGATACATCGTCATGTCGAGCAAACATCTGCGCGGCGATATCAATCTGGCCTATCCGACCGGTGAAATCGCCGTGATGGGTCCGGAAGGAGCGATTAACATCGTTTTCCGCGACACGCTGCAAAAAGCCGCCGATCCGGCCAAGACACGCGATGAATTGGTGGAGAACTACCGGCAGACTTTCGCCAACCCTTTTAAAGCGGCCGAGTCCGGTTATGTCGACGCGGTGATTTATCCGGAGGATACCCGGCCGACGCTGATTCGCGCGCTCGAAATGTTGAAAAACAAACAGGATCATAATCCACCGAAGAAACATGGAAATATTCCGCTCTGAATCAGGCGCGAGGCGAGAGGCGCGAGGGAAAAGGCACCGCTCTTTTACTCACGCCTGATGCCTCAAGCCTCGCAGCTTGCTTCAAATGTTTAAACGCATTCTCATCGCCAACCGGGGCGAGATCGCCGTGCGCATCGCGCGCGCATGCCGCGAGCTCGATATCGAAACCGTTGCAGTTTATTCGGATGCCGACCGGGAATCGCTGCACGTAAAATACGCCGACTACGCTTACCGGATCGGCCCGGCGCCGTCCATTCAAAGCTACCTTTCGATTGACCGCATTATCGCCGTCTGCAAGAAGAGCCGGGCGGAGGCGGTCCATCCCGGCTATGGATTTCTCGCCGAAAACGCGGCGTTTGCGCAGCGCTGCAAGCAGGAAGGCATCGTGTTTATCGGCCCGTCGCCCCAAGTGATCGATCAGATGGGCGACAAGGTGAAGGCGCGCCAGCTCATGAAGGCGGCCGGGGTTCCGGTGGTTCCCGGTTCCGATGGGATTTTGACATCCGAAGAGGAGGTCGTGAAAACCATCGAGTCGATCGGCTATCCGTGCATGTTGAAAGCCGTCGCGGGTGGCGGCGGCAAGGGACTTCGGCTGGTGCGCTCGCGCCGTGAAATTTCGTCGGCCTTCCGCGCCGTCGGTTCCGAAGCATCTTCATCATTCGGCGACGCCAGGCTTTACGTCGAAAAATTCATCGAGCGACCACGCCATATAGAAATTCAGGTTCTCGCCGATAATTACGGCCATGTCATCCATCTCTACGACCGCGAGTGCTCGATCCAGCGGCGACACCAGAAAGTTCTCGAGGAATCGCCGGCGCCGGGAATGGACGACCGCACGCGCCGTCGCATCGGCCGGATCGCCATTCAGGGTGCGCGCGCGGTCGGCTACGTCGGCGCCGGGACGTTGGAGTTTCTGCTCGATCAAGAACAAAATTTTTATTTTCTTGAGATGAACACCCGTCTACAGGTCGAGCATGCGGTGACGGAGCGGGTCGTCGGCATCGATCTCGTCAAAGCGCAGATCGAAGTGGCCGCCGGCGGTTATTTGCCGTGGCGCCAGCGCCACATTATCCAGACCGGTCATGCCATCGAATGCCGCATCTACGCCGAGGATCCGGAACGGGACTTCATGCCGTGTCCGGGCAAGATCGACGGTTTACGCCTGCCTGAAGGGCTCGGTCTGAGAAACGATTGCGGTGTTTACGAGGGCGCCGAGGTGCCGATTTATTACGATCCGATGATCGCGAAGCTCATTACCTGGGGCGAAAATCGGGTGGAAGCGATCTTGCGCATGCGCCGCGCGCTGCGCGAGTATCAGGTGCGCGGCATCAAAACCAATATCTCTTTCAACCAGTGGATACTGCGCCACCCGCGTTTCATGTCGGGCGACGTGAACACCGGGTTTATCGATCAGGAGTACCGCGCGTCGAACAGCGAGGACGTGCTGCCGCACAAGGAGATCGCGCTGGCATCCGCCGCCATAGCCGCGCTGCACCGCGAGCAAGAGCAAAATTTGGGGCTGCTCGCCAAGGGCGCCGCTGAACCGTCGCGCTGGCGCGAACAAGGGAAACGGAACGCTTTACGGCGGGAGATCACGCCGATCAGCCGCGGTTGGCGTCGCTCCTAGAAGCTTGGGCCATGGCTTTTATCGCCAAACTTGGAGAGCAGAGCTACACGGTCGAAATTGAAGAGACCGGCAAGTCGGTTTATCGAGTATCGGTCGACGGCAATGAATTCGTGGTCGACGGCAAAAAGACCGGCCGGACCAATTACTCGCTGATCGTCGATGATCGCTCCTTCGAGATCGAGGTCGATAACACCGATGACGAATACCGCGTGCTCGTGGACGGGCGAAACTACCGCATCCATCTGGTCGACGAGCGGCGCGTGCGTATCGGTAGCGCGCAGTCCGGCATGGAGCTCCAGGGACGGCAGAGCGTCTCCGTGCCCATGCCGGGGAAGATCATCGCCGTTCTCGTCGCGGAAGGTGACTCGGTCGAAAAGGGCCAGGGCCTGGTGATTGTCGAAGCCATGAAGATGGAAAACGAGGTTCGCAGCCCGATTTCCGGCGAAGTCAAAGAGATCAGGGTCAAACCGGGAGACACGGTCGAAGGCGGCGCCGTCCTGCTGATCGTCGAATGAGCGATGATTTTTTAATGAGAATTGTTGTCAGTTAATTCCATTCATGTTAAACAGCGCACCATGATTCCGAAAAAATGTTTTTTTACCAAAGGCGTTGGCGTCCACAAGGAAAAGTTGGCATCATTCGAGTTGGCTTTACGGTCGGCCGGGCTGGCCTACTGCAATCTGGTGCTTGTGTCCAGCATTTATCCGCCGGGTTGCAAGCGCATCTCCAAGGAAGAAGGCATTAAGCTGCTGCGCCCGGGTGAGATTGTTTTCTGCGTGTACGATCGGGAGAGCACCAACGAGCCCAATCGGTTGGTCGCAGCCTCGGTCGGAGTCGCCATTCCCGCGGACCAGGAGCAGCATGGGTATCTTTCCGAGCATCATTCCTTCGGCGAGACCGAAGAAAAAGCCGGCGAGTACGCGGAAGATCTGGCCGCCAGCATGTTGGCAACGACGCTGGGCATCGAGTTTGACCCCGACACCGCGTGGGATGAGCGTGAAAATCTTTTCAAAATGTCCGGCAAAATCGTCCGAACCTCCAACATCACCCAGTCCGCCATCGGCAACAAGGACGGGTTATGGACCACGGTGTTTGCCGCCTGTGCTTTCGCCAACGACGAAAGCTGAAGAGCGACCAGCTTCAAATCTCTACCAAAGCGCCCACGGCTGTCGGGCGTTTTTTTATTTTCCTTCGCGCTCCAGCCGATTCATTCTAAATCGCGCCAGGTAGGCAACACCGATGCTAACGCCGTATAGAAACATTAGCGGCACCATCAGCAAAATCTGCGATATCAGGTCCGGCGGGGTCAAGACCGCGGCAAGTAAGGCGATCGCCAGGAGCGCATAGCGGCTCTGACGGATGAGAAAACGGTGGTCGATGATCCCCACACGGGCGAGAAAAAACGCCAGCACGGGCAGCTCGAACATTGCGCCGAAAGCCAGAACCATGCGGGAGACCAGCGAAAGGTAGTCGCTCATTTGCAGCATGGGCTGGATGTCGATCTTTTCGTAGCGGTGCAGCAAAAAGCTCAATCCTCCCTGAATGACCACCGCGTAGCAAAACGCCGCGCCGGCCAGAAAGAAACCCGATCCGAACAGAACGAAGCTGCGCGTGTAGCGTTTCTCGTGTTCATAGAGCCCGGGTGCGACGAACTGCCAGAGTTGCCAGAGCAACACGGGCAAAGCGAGAATTACGGCGGCGATGAAAGAAACTTTCATCTTGGTGAAAAAAGCTTCCGTGACCGAGGTACCGATCAGCATGAGGCCGCGAATGTGCAGGCTTTTGAGAGGCGCCGCGAGCACGGCGAAAATCTCTTCGGCGAGCGAGAAACACGCGAAGAAGCCGACCGCTACCGCAAGGACGCTTTTGATCAGCCTGGAGCGCAGTTCGGCGAGATGAGAAGTGAAGGGCATCTGCACATCAGACAGTTGCCCATCGCCCGCAAGTTTGCTCACTTTTTTTCTGGCGCGGAGGGGGAGTCCGGCGCGCTGGCTTGATTTTCTATCGGCGAATCATCTTTTACGGCCGGCGCCGGCGGAGAGTCTTCGACTTCTCGTTCCATCTGGCGGAATTCGTCTTTCAACTCATCGGTGGCGCGGCGAAACTCCGCCAGACCTTTCCCCAGCGCTTTAGCGAGCTCGGGGAGCTTTTTTGGGCCGAGAACGATCAAAGCGAGGCCCAGAATCAACAGCAATTCCGGCATGCCGATGCCAAACATGGATCTACGCTATGTGATTTCACGAGGCTTGGCAAGTTTGCGCGGTGGTTTTGCAGGCTCTCGGGTTAGATGTTAATTTAACCTCGTGAAACGCACAGCGGTTGTTGTCGATAAAGAGTATCTCAAACACGTTCCTGGCGATGAGCATCCGGAGCGATCCGAGCGCATTCAAGTACTGCTTGATCTGGCCACCGGCTTGGACCCGCGGAAATTCGCGCGATTGGAGCCGCGCAGCGCAAGCCGGGCCGATGTCGAACGCATCCACGGGGTCGATCATGTGCGCCTGGTCGAATCGACCTCCACGGTAAACCGGTATGCGCTGGACGGCGACACCATTACTTGCCGCGATTCCTTCGGTGTCGCCTTGTTGGCCGTCGGCGGATTTTTGCATGTCCTCGATTCGATTGCCGCAAATGAAAGCGCCAACGGCTTCGCGTTGGTACGTCCCCCGGGGCACCACGCTTTGCGTAACCGGGCCATGGGTTTTTGCCTGTTTAATACGATGGCGATCGGCGCCGAGTATCTGAAACGAACTCACGGGGCGAAAAAAATCATGATCGTCGATTGGGACGTGCATCACGGCAATGGCACCCAGGACGCTTTTTATAACGACCCATCCGTACTGTTTCTCTCCACCCATCAGTATCCGTATTATCCGGGAACGGGGGCGCTAAACGAAATCGGCGACGGTGCCGGAGAAGGTTACACCATTAACATTCCCTTGCCGGCTGGCTGTGCCGACCGAGAATACTTGCAGGTTTTTCAGGATGTGGTGGTGGGCGCAGCGGCGAAATTTCGCCCTGAATGGGTCTTGGTTTCCGCGGGGTTTGACCCGCACCAACGAGACCCGCTCGGCGGCATGGAAGTCAGCGAGCAGGGATTTGGCACGATGGCGCGGATGCTGATCGCCATCGCAAATAAATTTGCCGATGGCCGCATCGCGTTTCTGCTCGAAGGCGGTTATGACTTAGCCGCCCTGCGCAATTCGGTAGCGGCGGTTTTAGCGGCGCTACAAAAAAGCGACCCATCCAGCCCGGGCGAGCGCTTGCCTCTGGCTGAAAGCCGCATAGAACCGATAGTGCGGCGTGTGTTGCAAGTGCATGAAAAATATCAATAAATCAAAATAGTATTGACCCTCTTTGCCGACTCATCTATATCTGTTCATCTAAATTAACGTTAAGATTCCGCTACAAATCGGTTAAGCAGCTAATACCATGAATGAACAACGCAGAGTTGTCGTGACCGGGCTTGGTCTAGTCTCGCCGCTCGGAACCGGCGTGGAAAAGAACTGGCAAGCCCTGATTGAGGGCCGTTCCGGAATCCGCGCGCTGACGCGCTTTCCATCTGAGGGGTTTGCGGCGCGCATCGCCGGCGAGGTGCCCGACTTCAAAGCCGAGGACTATATCGAACCAAAAGAGATCAAGAAGATGGATCTCTTCATTCAGTACGCGATCGGCGCGGCCACCATGGCGATGGAAGATAGCGGTTTGAAAATCGATGGCGATTCGGCCGAAGGGGTCGGAGTCATCATCGGCGTTGGCTTTTGCGGCATCGAAACGATCGAAAGCACCAAAGAGGCATTGCTTAACGGCGGCCCGAGGAAAATCTCGCCATTTTTTATTCCCAAAGTCATCTCCAATTTGGCGCCGGGACAGGTGGCGATTCGGTACGGAGCGAAGGGCGTCAACTGGACGCCGACTTCCGCTTGCGCCTCCGGCACCCACGCCATCGGCGAAGCGTATCATCTCATTCGACGCGGCGTCCAAGACGCGGTGATCACGGGCGGCGCGGAGGCAGCCATCACGCCCCTCGGCGTGGGTGGGTTTGCCGCGATGAAAGCCCTTTCAACGCGCAACGACGAGCCTGAGAAGGCGAGCCGGCCGTTCGATAAAGAACGCGACGGTTTCGTCGTCGGCGAAGGTTCCGGGATCCTAATCCTGGAGGAACGCGAACAGGCGCTCAAACGCGGCGCAAAGATTTACGCCGAGGTGATCGGCTACGCCGCCAACGGCGATGCCTATCACATGACGGCGCCGGCGCCCGAGGGCGAAGGCGCGGCGCGCTGCATGCGCCTGGCGCTTAAAGACGCCGGGATTGCGCCGACCGACGTCGATTACATCAATGCCCATGGCACCTCCACGGAGTACAACGATGCCAACGAAACGACGGCGATCAAAGCCGTTTTCGGTGAACAAGCGGCGAGGCTGGCGGTGAGCTCGACCAAATCGATGACCGGCCATCTGCTCGGCGCCGCCGGCGCCGTTGAGGGTGTTTATTCGGCGCTGGCGCTTCATCACGGTATCATTCCGCCGACGATCAATTACGAAAATCCCGACCCCGTGTGTGATCTCGATTATGTGCCCAACCAGGCGCGCAAAGCCGACATCAACGTGGCGCTGTCAAACTCCTTTGGCTTTGGCGGCACCAACGGCTGCGTGATCTTTAGGAGGGCGCAATGAGCGGGTCGCAACGGCGCAGCGCAATATTGGGCATCGGTTCCGAGCTGCCAAGCAAAATCGTAACCAATCATGACCTGGAAAAAATGGTGGAAACCAGCGACGAATGGATCACCGTGCGCACCGGCATCAAAGAGCGCCGCGTGCTCGAAGACGGCAAAGGCAACGCGGACATGGCGTTTCAGGCCGCGCGCCGCGCGCTCGCCGATGCCTCGATGGACGCCAAGGACCTCGACGCGATCATCATGGGCACCGTGACGCCCGACTATCCGTTTCCGAGTTCCGCCTGTGTGCTGGAAAATATGCTCGGCGCGCGCAACGTTTTCTCTTTCGATGTTGCCGCGGCGTGCTCGGGTTTTATCAACGCCCTCGCCGTGGCCGATTCATTTATCCGCGTCGGTAAAATCAACAACGCCCTGGTGGTTGGTTCGGACGCGCTCAGCCGCCTGCTCAACTGGAAGGACCGCAGCACCTGCATCCTCTTTGGCGACGCAGCCGGCGCGGTGGTCCTGGGCGCGACGGAAAATGGCTCGGGGGTGCTTAGCACAAAACTGCGCACGGACGGCTCCTACGTTAAAATGCTCTACGTGCCGGCGGGTGGCTCACTCAAACCGGCGACCGCGGATACGGTGAGACGAAACGAGCACACCATCACCATGAACGGCAAAGAAGTTTTCAAGATTGCCGTGCGCTCGATGGAGGATATCAGCCGCCAGGCCTTGGTGGAGGCTGGGGTCGAGATCGGCCAGCTGTCGCTGGTGATCCCGCACCAGGCCAATCGCCGCATCATCGTCGCCCTGGCCGAACGGCTCGGCGTGCCGATGGAAAAAGTGGTGGTGAACGTGGACAAATACGGCAACACATCGGCGGCGTCGATCCCTGTCGCATTGGACGAGGCCAAACGGCAGGGGCGGATCAAGCCCGGGGATATCGTGCTGCTCAACTCCTTCGGCGGCGGCTTTAGTTGGGGCGCCGCGGT
Source organism: uncultured Pseudomonadota bacterium (assembly GCA_946478635.1). The sequence continues at coordinate 3,387 of CAMLCX010000073.1, read as the reverse complement.
GGTGAAGTTCTAAGCGAGTCTTCCAAGCAAGATTTTCGTCTCAAGCGTTTTTTTTTGCGATCTCCTCGCGCAAAGCGCTCAGCTTCGGACTGAATTCTACCGGATAGCGGCTCGGCTCTCGAATGGCTTTCACGCGGTCGGCAAGCGTATCGAGATCGGCGGCCAACCGTTCGCGCATTTCCAGCAACGTCGGAAAATTTGAACTTGTTCTGCCGTCGCGCATGATTTCTCTAAGCAGGATTTCGCCCGGAAGTTTTTCGCTGCGCAGGCCGATAATATCTTTTTCCGCTTTCCCGTTCGCGCCTTTCTGCCGAAATACCTGTTTCTTACCGGGGTACGATGCTTTGCCCGTGCTGAGCTTAAGCACGGGACGATTCTGATATTCGACGAGCTTATAGGCGATGTCGGCCCAGGGGGCATCGGCGGACACGCCCATCCTGGTGCCGACGCCGTAGCTATCGAAAGGCGCTGCGGCCAAGCGCTCGAGATCGAATTCATCGAGGCCGCCGCTGCCGATGATTTTGACATCGGTGAACCCCTCGGTGTCGAAGATTCGGCGAACATCGGTAGCCGAGGCCGCCAGATCGCCGCTGTCGATGCGTACTCCCAAAAGTTTCTGGCCGCGGCCGGCCATCTCCTTGGCCACTTGCACGGCGTTCTTTGCGCCGGCGATGGTGTTGTAGGTGTCAATCAGCAGAATTGCCTTGTCGGGAAAGCTTGCGACGTAAGCGCGAAAGGCGTCGATCTCGCGCTCGAAGCTCGACACAAACGAGTGCGCCATGGTGCCGACCAGAAGAATGCCGTAGCGCTGCCCCGCCATGACGTTGCTGGTGCCGGCGAAGCCTGCGAGATAGCTCGTGCGCGCGACTTTCATGCCGGCATCGGTGCCATGCGTGCGCCGTAAGGCGAAATCGACCACAGCCCGACCGCCCGCGGCGAGCACACAGCGCGCAGCTTTGGTGGCGATGAGAGTCTGCAGATGAATCTGATTGATGATGAAGGTTTCGACGATCTGCGCCTCGATGATCGGCGCAGTCAGTTCGAGCACCGGTTCGTCGGCGAAATAGGTTCGCCCTTCGGGAATGGCAAGAACTTCGCCGGTAAAACGTAAGCCGGCAAGGTAATGTAAAAAATCCTCTGAAAAGAGGGCCAGAGAGGCGAGATAATCAAGCCCGGACTGATCGAAGTGAAAGTTCTCCAGATACTCCACGACGTCCTGTAATCCTGCCGAGACAAAATAGCCTCGATTTGGCGGATAGGTGCGAATGAAGAGGCTGAACGTGGCCTTTTCCCATTGCCGCTCGCGGAAATAGGCCTGAGCCATGGTGAGCTGGTACAGGTCGGTCAAAAGCGTCAGGTTTTCGGGCGCAGTCATGATTATATTCTCTGTATGCGAGTGCCAGTCTAGTTAAAAGGATTTAGCTAGTAAAGGAAACGCTACGATGCGTTTGGTTGATTTATCGAAGCCGTTTTGTTAATGATTTTCATGAATCGCGACGCCTAATTAGCATTTTAAGGAGGGGTTGGATGTTTACCGATAAGGTCGAGTTGAAGGATTTTGAAAAGCAGGATCCGGAGTATCAGGATTTAATGCGCCGGGTGCTGGCCATCCAGGCGGATTGTGAAATCGGCGGTCCCAATCTTTACGTAAAGCACATTCTTCCGAGCGCCCCGACCAAGCTGGACCAGCTCATTGTAGCGCGCACGGCGGCCGAAGAGATGGATCATTTCCGAAAAATGGCCCGTCTCGCCGGAGACATCGGCATCGACGTGACCTACACGCTCAGCCGGCCCAATCAGGAGCGCTATGTGGAAGCGTTCCGCGGCGAGATTAAGACCTGGGAAGATTATGCGGTGTTCGGGTTTCTGATCGACCGCGTCGGCCGTTTTCAATTGGAAGAATTCCTCGACTGCACTTACCTGCCGCTCGCTCGGGTGGTCGAGGACCCCGATATTATCCGTGAAGAAGAAGGTCACGTGGACTTCGGCACCAATGCCGCGGCCGAGTTCGCGGCCAAGGGCGGCGAGTCGAAGGAACGGATTCAAAAAGCGGTGGACTACTGGTACGTCAAAGGCCTCGATATGTTCGGCAATTCGAAATCGTATCGCTCCGAGCGCTACATGTTTTGGGGTTTGAAGCGCCGGCCCAATGCGGTGGCCCGCCAGCAATATAAGGATGAGATCGACGCATTGATTTTAAAGATGGGATTGACCGTGCCGGATCCGAACAAAGGCCGGCTTTACACATAAGCGAGAAAAACCATGCAAGCAGCACCGAACACGGACGCGTTGGACCAGCAGTTTCAAGAATTTATTCAGGCTCTCAAGAAGGCGGTGGGTACCGGCATACCGCACCTCAAAGACGATCCGAAAATCGTCGACCAGTCGATCGCCGACTGCAAGGAAATTTTGGACGTCGTCATGGAGGGCAATGTTAAGGAGTGGCTGTCGTAAGCCGCTTTTCATCGGTCCGGCATTCCTTCATTCAGTCTCGGTTCAAGGCGCCTGGAGTTTCTGGGCGCCTTTGTTTATCGGCGGCGCGCAAGCGAGCCGTCAGGGAGAAATAACATTGAACGTTGTTGTCTGCGGTAAGGTGATTCCCGCCAGCTCGGTGACGATCGAAATCGATTCGAACACCAAGCGGATCGTGCGCAAAGGCGTTACCCACGAGCTCGATCCGGCCGCCGCGAGCGCGGTGGAGGAAGGCCTTCGTCTGACGGAAAAGCACGGTGGCACGGTAACGCTCATCACCATGGGCATCAGCGACGCGACCATCGGCATCCGCAACGCGCTGGCGATGGGCGCGACTTCCGCGGTGCATATTTTGGACGATGCGCTCGCCGGCTCGGACACCCTCGCTACGGCCAAAGTTTTAGCCGCCGCCATCAAGAAACGGGAATTCGATCTGGTGATCTGCGCCACTGAAAGCAGCGACAGCTACTCCGGCATCGTGCCGGGTCAGATCGCTTATTTTCTCGGCGTCCCGCCGATGACTTTTGCCAAAGAAATAACCGTCGACGGCAGCAAGATTACCATCAAGCGCCAGAGCGAGGCCGGTTACGACGTGGTTGAAGCGACGCTGCCGGCATTGGTCGCCTGCAGCAGCGGCATCAACGAGCCGCGGTATCCGCAGCTCAAAGGCATCATGGCGGCGAAGAAAAAGGAAATCAAAGTTTACAGCGCGGCCGATCTCGGCTTCGCGCCCGATCAGGTCGGCGAAAAAGGCGCGCGGGAAAAAGTCTTGACGGTGGGACGGCCGGCTAAGCGCCAGGCCGGCAAAGCGGTTGCCGACGAAGGCGAAGGCGGCAAGCAGATCGCGGACTTTCTTGCCGAAATCAAGGTGATTTAAGTGGCGGATACAATCTGGGTCTATGCCGAAATCAGCGA
>CAMLCX010000072.1 GCA_946478635.1 uncultured Pseudomonadota bacterium | reverse complement strand
CAAGGGCGCCGCCTCTTAGCCTAGATTATTCACTGCGAGGAGACCGGACGCCGGCTCGAATTGAAGCGCAGAAAATTTAGTGATAGACGAACAAAACCATGTCCAAGTACCGAGTTACAGTCGACACCGGCGGAACATTCTCTGATTTCGTCTTCTTCAACGAAGCATCTGGAGAAATCGCCATCACCAAAGTGCCTTCGACCCCGAGGGAACCCTTTCAAGCCGTGCTGAACGGCGTAAAAGAACTCATCGACCAGGGCGTCCCGGCGGGCGATGTTTCGTTTTTTTGCCACGGCACCACCGTCGGCACCAATGCTCTGCTCGAAGAAAAAGGCGCCAAGACCGGTCTGCTGGTCACCCAAGGGTTCCGCGGCATTTATGAAGTCATGGAGCAAACCCGCGGCTACGGCCCGGCCACCTATGATCTTTTCTTTGAAAAACCGCGTTTGCTCGCGCCGCCGTATTACACCGAAGAGGTTCCCGAACGCGTCGACTTTCGCGGCAATGCGCTGAAGCCGATCGACGTCGAAACGTCGCGCGAAGCGATCAAGCGCCTGAAGAAAAAAGGCGTTCACTCGGTGGCGGTGTGTTTTCTCTTTTCCTTTTTGAATCCCGCCCACGAGCTCAAGATCAAGGAATTATTCGCCGAGGAATTCCCCGAAGCCCGTCTGTCGCTGTCCTACGAAGTCCTGCCGCAGATCCGCGAGTTCTACCGGCTGAGCACCACGGTCATCAACGCGTATATTCAACCCGTCATGGCCAATTATTTGAGCCGTCTCGAAACGCGCATGCGCGAAATCGGCGTCACCACGCCGAAGCTCTACATTATGCAATCCAACGGCGGCGTTTCGACCTTCAAGGGTTCCGCCGAAAAGCCGGTTGCCACCGTGCTCTCCGGCCCCGCAGGCGGAGTCATCGCGTCCATGGGCACCTGCGAGCGGGTCGGCATCAACAACATCATTACCTTCGACATGGGCGGCACGAGCTGCGACGTGGCGCTGATCCATCAAGGCAATCCGGTGATCACGACCCAGGGCAAGATCAACATGCGCCCGATCGCCTTGCCCATGCTCGATATCCACACCGTCAGCGCCGGCGGCGGCACCATCGCGCGCATCGACGCGGTCGGCGGACTGCTCGTCGGCCCCGACAGCGCGGGCGCCGATCCCGGTCCGGTGAGCTACGACCGCGGCGGCGAAAACATCACCATCACCGATGCCAACATCGTCACCGGAGTTCTCGACCCGAACCATTTTCTCGGCGGCCGGATGAAGCTCAATAAAGCCAAGGCGGAAAAACTGCTCGAGGAAAAAATTGCCAGGCCGCTTGGTCTCGACGTGCTCGAAGCCGCCGACGGCGTGTTGAAAATCATCAACGTCAAGATGGAAGAAGCGATCAAGGCGGTCTCCTCGGCGCGCGGTTACGATATTCGCGATTTCACACTGGTGGCGTTTGGCGGCGGCGGGCCGATGCACGCCGGGCGCATGGCGCTCGATTTGGGCATTCCCACCTTACTCATCCCGCTCACCCCCGGAGTTCACTCGGCTTTGGGGCTTCTCATGTCGGACGTGAAACACGACTACGTCCGCTCCAAGCTGGTAGGCTTGGAGGATCTCGACCTCGCGGAGATCAACCATTTGTTCGGTCAGTTGATCGAGCAGGCGAAAAGAGAATTGCACGGCGAAGGCTTTGAGGACGATGAAATCAAAATCGAGCCGTATCTCGACCTGCGCTATGCCGGGCAGGGTTATGAGTTGACGGTGCCCTGCACCATGCCTCCGTTAAAGAAGGACGATCTCGCGTTGATGCGCCAGCGCTTCGACACTCTGCACGAGCAGAATTCCGGGCACAAAGCGGAAACCGAGCCGGTCGAGCTGGTGAGCCTCAGGTTGATCTCTCTCGGTTTGGTGCCCCAGGCAAAACTCTCACCGGGAAAAGTAACCGGCCGCAAAGTCGAAGAAGCGCGAACCGGCGAGCGCAAGGTTTTCTTCGGCACCGAACACGGTGTCCTTGTGACGCAGATATATGATCGAGAGCGGCTCGAACCCGGACACCGCATTCAAGGTCCTGCCATCGTCGAGCAGCTCGATACCACCACCGTGATTCATCCGGAGCAGGAAGCGACAGTGGATGAATATAGAAATATTATCATCAAGGAGAAAAAGGCGTGAGAACTGAAGCCGGTTGGAGTATTGGAGTATTGGAGTACAGGAGTGCTGCTGTTCCGAACAATACTCCACCACTCCACCACTCCATCACTCCAATTTGTCCATCGCCTATTGCCTAACTTATGACCGTCGACCCCGTTACCCTGCAAGTCATCCAAGCTCGTCTCGCCGGCATCGTCCAGGAGATGCAGAACTCGCTCTTTCGCACCGGCTACTCGACCATCATCCGCGAGTCCCAGGACGCCAGCTGCGCGATACTCAATCGCCAGGGCGAGGTCGTCGCCCAGCATGTCGTCTTGCCGCTGCACATGGGCGCGTTTCCGGCTTGCGCCGCGGGCGTTCTCAAAAACTACACGCCCGATGAAGTGCACGAAGGCGACGCCTTCATCACCAATCACCCCTATTTAGGCGGCAGCCCCCACGCGCCGGACATGGCGGTGCTATCGCCGATTTTTTACCAGGGCGAATGGGTGGGATTCGCCGCCAACCTGGCGCACAAGAGCGACATCGGCGGTCCGGTTCCCGGCAGTTGCTGGAGCCAGGCGCGGGAAATCTACCAGGAAGGCCTGCACGTGCCGCCGATCAAATACGTGCAGGCCTACAAGACCAGTAAAGACATCGAAGCGCTGCTCGGCTGCAACAGCCGCACGCCGGAATTGGTCGTCGGCGATCTGCGCGGCCAAGTCGGCGCCGCTCGCCTGGGTGAGAGACGGTTCCAGGAAATGATGGAGCGCTACGGCAAGGATACGATCCTCAGCTCCTTCGACGAATTGTTCGCCTTGACCGAAGCCAAAGTGCGCGCCGAGATCGCGTCCTGGCCCGATGGCACAGGCGAAGGCGAACGTTTCGTCGACAGCGACGGCATCGACCTCGACAAGCCGGTGCGGCTCCACGTGAGAATCGAAAAGAAAGGCAATCGCCTGCTCTTCGATTTCACCGGCTGCGCCGATCAAACCAAGGGGCCGGCAAACATCCGCCCCACCATCGTGCGCGCCGCCTGCTGTTATCTGCTGACTTGTCTCGTCGATCCCGCCCTCGCCATCAACTACGGGCTTGCCAGGTGCATCGAAATCAAAGTTCGCGAAGGCAGCGTGGTCAATCCGCGCTTTCCGGCGCCGGTGAACACCTACAATCCGACCGTTCACGCGCTGGTGGAATCGCTGCTCGAAGCGTCGAGCCAGATCACGCCGCACAAAAAAGTCGGCGACGGTTGCAGCAGCCGCTCGATCATCATCGGCGGGCGCAGCAACAAGACCGGCAAGGGGTACGTGCAATATGAAATCTTCGGCGGCGGCTCCGGCGGGAGGAGCGGCAAAGACGGCGTGTCGGGCACCAATGTCAATCAATCCAACGCCAAGATCGCGCCCATCGAGATCATCGAGTCGGAGTTTTCCACGCGGGTGAAACGCTTCGACTTGATTCCGGACTCGGGCGGCCCGGGCCAGTACCGCGGCGGCCTGGGCTTCGTGCGCGAATACGAGGTGCTCGACAACGACGCGCGGTTCTCGCTTCGTTCGACCAAGCACAGTGTGGCGCCCAAGGGCATCGACGGCGGCATGGACGGCAAGACCGGTCTGTGCACGCTCAACCCCGGCAAACCCGAAGAGCGCGTCATCCCGTCACGCTATTCCGACCACGTGCTTCATCCTGGTGAGGTCTTCAGCCTCGAAACTCCCGGCGGCGGCGGTTTGGGCAACCCTCTCGAACGCGACCCGCAAAAAGTTCTCAACGACGTGCGCAACGGTTACGTGACGCAGAAAAGAGCGCGCGAAGTCTACCGCGTCGCCATCGATGCCGTGGACAGCGACTTCGCGCTGAATGAAACGGACACGCGCGCATTGCGCGCGCAGGCAACAGGCAATAGGCAGTAGGCAACAGAAATGGACAATCCGCTGTTTTCTTTCCTATTCCTACTATTGCCTGTTGCCTGATGATGCCTATTGCCTATATCCCATGACCGTCGATCCCATCACTCTGCAAGTCATCCAGGCGCGTCTGGCGGGCATCGTCCAGGAAATGCAGAACTCGCTCTTCCGCACCGGCTACTCGACGATCATTCGGGAGTCCCAGGACGCGAGCTGCGCGATCCTAAATACGCAAGGCGAAGTGGTGGCGCAGCACGTTGTGTTGCCGCTGCACATGGGCGCCTTTCCGGCCTGCGCCGCGGCAATATTGAAAACCTTTCCGGCGGATGAGATCGAAGACGGCGACGCGTTCATCATCAACCACCCCTATCTTGGCGGCAGCCCGCACGCGCCGGACATGGGCGTGTTGACGCCGATCTTTTATCACGGCGAGTGGGTCGGCTTCGCCGCCAACATGGCACACAAGAGCGATATCGGCGGCACGGTACCCGGCAGCGGCTCAGGCAACGCTCGGGAAATCTACCAGGAAGGACTTCACCTGCCGGCGGTAAAATACATGGCGCGGCGCCAGCCCGTAAAAGAAATCGAAGCCGTGATCGCGGCCAACAGCAGGACCGCCGGGCTCGTGATCGGCGACCTGCGCGGCCAAGTCGGCGCGGCTCGCCTGGGCGAACGGCGAATATCCGAGCTGATGGAACGCTACGGCCAATCCACCATCCTGGCCTGCACCGAGCTGCTGTCCGACTATACGGAAAACCGCGTGCGGCAGGCGATCGCTTCGTGGCCCGACGGGGAATCCGAAGGCGAAAGCTTCGTCGATAACGACGGCATCGATCTCGAGCGCCCTATTCGCATTCACGTCAAAGTCGTAAAACGCGGCGACAAGCTGCATTTCGATTTTAACGGCAGCAGCGATCAGACCCAGGGGCCCGCGAATATCCGCCCGCCGCTCGTGCGCGCCGCCTGCGCCTATTGTCTGGTCGCCCTGGTCGACCGCTTCCTGCCGATCAATCAAGGCCTGGCGCGCGCGGTCGATGCAACCTTCCGTCCGGGCAGCGTGGTCGACCCACGTTTTCCGGGCGCGGTGAATACCTATATGCCGACGGCGCTCACCGTCGCGGAAGCCGTCCTGAGGGCTCTCGCCCCATTCGTGCCCGGCAAGCGGATTGCCGGCGGCTCGGGCAGCGGCGCGCTGGTGCTCGGCGGCCGCGACACCCAGAGCAATCGCGCCTTCGTGCACTACGAGATTTTCAGCGGCGGCACCGGCGCGCGCTCCGGTAAGGACGGAGTGTCGGCAACCGCATTTCATTTGAGCAACTGCAAAACCGCGCCCATCGAGATCATCGAATCGGAATTCCCCACTCGCGTGGAGCGCTTCGAAATGATCCAAGACTCCGGCGGCGCGGGCGAGTGGCGCGGCGGGCTGGGCTTTGCGCGCGATTATCGGATCCTTGCCGATGAAGTGCGCTTTTCGATGCGCACGGATAAGCACGCCATTGCACCGTTTGGCATTGATACGGGGCTTCCCGGAGGTAACGGAGCATGTATTGTCAATCCCGGGTGCAATGACGAAAAGCGCCTCCCATCTCGGTTCGGCGATTTCCGGCTTGGCCGGAATGATGTCATCAGAGTGGAGCGCCCCGGCGGCGGCGGGCTCGGCAATCCGCTCAGCCGCCCTGTGGATAAAGTGCTCGAAGACGTGCGCCAAGGTTATGTCTCAGTGAAAGCGGCTGAGACCTGCTACGGCGTCTCGCTCGATCACCGGGACGGCGAACCCGTTGTCGTCCAGTCCAAAACCCGAGATCTCAGAGGAAAATAAGTAAAAAAACGTTGGCATTGAACCGTTGCCTCTGCTATACAGATAGAAAAATTTTTCACCCCTGAAGGAGGGAATCGAATGGCAGCAGCAAAAAAGAAGAAACGGAAACCGAACGCGGCATTCATGAAACCGGTGCAGCCGGATGCCACGTTGAGCGCCGTCGTCGGTGACAAGCCCATTCCGCGCACGGAGCTCACCAAGAAACTTTGGGTCTACATCAAGAAGAATGGGCTCCAGGATAAGAAGAAGAGAACCAACATCAACGCCGACGACAAGCTCAAGGCCGTATTCGGCGGCAAGAAAACCGTTTCCATGTTTGAGATGACCAAGCTCGTCAGCAGGCATGTGAAGTAGGAATTCATCCGAGTTGGTTTTCCAGGGCCAAGAGTATATCCGCGAGACGGAATGCTCTTGGCCTTCGTGTTTCAATGGTTCGCCAGCGGAAGGCGACGCAAAGCTTCAGCTCAGCCCTAAAGATTTGATCAACCTGGAAAGATAAGTTCTCTGCAATCCCAAGATCTTGGCCGCGGCCACGCGGCTCCCCTGTGTTTGAGCAAGGGTTTTGTTGATTAGATCTCGTCGAAAATCGTCCACCGCGGAGTGATAAGTAAAATCATCCCGCGCTCTGCTGGCTGGCGCGGAAATGATCTTGGCAGGCAAGTCACTGATCGTTAATTGGGGTCCTTTGCCCAACACCAAAGCGCGTTCAATCTCGTTGCCGAGCTCACGCACGTTTCCCGGCCAGGGGTAGGCAATCAACTTCTTGAGCGCGTCTCCGGCAATGCCATCAAAAGTTTTCTTTGTCTCCAACGCAAAGCGGTTGACAAAATAGTTTGCCAGTCCTGAAATATCTTCTTTGCGGTCTCTCAACGGCGGGAGAAGGAGCGAAATCACATTGAGCCGATAAAAGAGGTCTTCCCTGAAATGACCGTTCTCGACGGCGGCATTCAGATCCCGGTTGGTTGCGGCAATGATTCGAACATCGACTCGAATAGGCCGCGTGCCTCCGACCCGTTCAAACTCTCGCTCTTGCAAAAACCGGAGCAGCTTCGTTTGCAGTTCCGTCGAGATATCACCGACTTCATCCAAAAACACCGTGCCGCCGTGCGCCAGTTCTAACTTTCCCTTTTTCTGCTCCACAGCGCCGGTAAAGGCGCCGCGTTCATGACCAAACAGGGTGCTTTCCAACAATTCCCTCGATAGCCCGACGCAGTTAATCGCGATAAAAGGCTGGCTCTTGCGGTCGCTCCATTTGTGTATGGCGCGAGCAAAAATCTCCTTCCCGGTGCCGCTCTCTCCGAGCAAAAGAACCGTCGACTTGCTGGCAGCCGCCTTTCTCGCCACTTCCAATGCGTGATTCATCGCTCCGCTCTGGCCGACCACCAGGCGATGACGATCGTCCAGCTCTTCTGTGAGTATCTCGATACCCCGCTTTAGAGTCTGGCGTTCGAGCGCTTTGCCAACGATCAGAGCGATATGGTCCGGCTCAAAAGGTTTGGGAATGAAATCGTAGGCGCCATGCTTCATTGCCTGCACGGCTCGCTCGATGGTTGCGTAGGCAGTAATCATGATCACCGTTACATCCAGACCCCGCTTTCGGATCTCGCCCAGAACGGTGAGACCGTCCATATCCGGCATCACCACATCGAGCAAAATCATCTGGACATTTTGCTGTTCCAAGAACGCCAGCGCATCGCGGCCGCACTGCGCTTCGAACACCTGGTAATGCAAGGAATCCAAGCGATCCCTGAGCACGGCGCGGATGTCCGCGTCGTCGTCAACAACGAGGATGGTTCCGATAAACGAGTCGGTATCCATACTAACTATAAGGTGATGTTAAACACCTTCTGGATTTTTTCCTTCAACTCTTCCCATTCGAAAGGCTTCAAAACAAATTCATTGGCGCCCTTGGCAATCGACGCCACCGCCGCCTCGCGCGACGTCGAAGAGGTCAGGATAATCACCGGGAGCAGCTTGTCGGTCTTGCGAATCTCTTCCAAAACCTCGATGCCGGTCATCTCCGGCATTTTCACGTCGAGAAAAACACCGTCAAATCTCTCCATCGAAAGTTTTTTCAGCGCCTCCCGCCCGTTCGCTGCCGTGGTTACGGCAAATCCGCAGGCTTCCAGACGGTCTTGAACGACCTCGATAATGTCCTCTTCGTCATCCGCCACGAGGATTTTCAATCCCATATCCGCCTCGCTACTTCGCCGCAGATTCCATTTCAAGCGGTCGACGAGCGGGGACGGTAAAGGAGAAAATGCTGCCAATCCCCACTTCACTTTCAATCCAAAGCCGTCCTCCATGCATTTCTACCAAGGCCTTACTGATAGCGAGTCCGAGACCGGCGCCCTTGGTTATTTCTTTGTTCACTCGGGCGACTTGATAGAATTTGTCGAAGACCTTGTCTAATTCATTTGCGGGTATGCCTGGGCCGGTGTCTGCTACCGACACACGAACCGACGCTTGCCCGTCCTTGTCAACCGAAACCGTCACCTTCCCGTGAGCTGGGGTAAATTTGACCGCGTTCCCTACCAGGTTCAAAAGAACCTGGGTAATCTTGTCCCGATCCGCCCATGCGATCACTTCGCCGCCGCTATCGCTAACCTCGAGGCTTATGAGCTTCTCTGCAGCCACCGGCCGGAGAATCTCAGCGACCTCCTTGGCCACCTCGATCATCGGCAAATCGGCAGGCATAAGATCGATTTTACCGGATTCAATGCGCGACAAATCCAAAAGCTCATTGATCAGACGCCCGAGCCTATCAGCGTTGGACTTGACCCTGACCAGGTAACGCGTCTGCCGTTCGTTCATGGGGCCGGTAATTCCATCGAGCATATTGTCGACGGATCCTTTGATCGCGGTCAAAGGTGTGCGCAGTTCGTGCGATACGTTCGAGACAAAATCGGACTTCATGCGGTCCAACTGACGCAGTCTTCTTTCGTAATGTTTTGCCTCGGTGATATCCTTGGCGATGTAAAGAAAACCAACAACTTTTCCGTCCTTGTCTTTGGTTGCCGATACGGCGAGGGAGACGTTGAAGACCGAACCGTCTTTCCTCTTTCTATGAACCTCTAGACTGCGCATGGGACCTGTAAGCTCAACCTTTGTGCGCAAATCCACCAGCTCCGTCGGATGGTTTTGCGGCGCCAAAATGGCCAGGCTCTTGCCGATCACTTCGTCCTTGCTGTAACCGAAGATCACTTCGGCGGCGCGATTCCAACTGAGAATCGTGTCCTGGGCATCCGTGGAAACAATTGCGTCACCTGCATTCTCCAAAAGATTTTCTATGTAATCCCGGCCGTGATTGACCTGCTCGTAGAGCTGAGCATTTTCCAACGCCGCTCCGAGCTGAGAGCCAAAAGCTTTGAGCAGATGAATTTCCCTCTGAGCAAATCTGTGGGACTTACGGCTTCCCACGACGATAATGCCAAGAACACGACTTTTCGAAAGGATGGGAGCCGCAGCGGTAGAGACGACGCCCTCACGTTGCATCGAGCGATTCTTGTATATCGGATCCCGACGGATGTCCGTACAGATATAGGGTTCTTTGGTCTCGTATACGATTAGCGATACGTTGCGGCGCGAATCATCCAGGGGAGTCACCCCTTGTAAAAATTCCGGCGAGCGAAGACCCCGGGCTGCCCGTACGACCATGCCCCCCTTCTCCGGCTCGACGATTCGAACAAAACCCACTTCGAACCCGAGAAAGGCGAGTGATTCGTCTAATGTATCCGTGACGATTTTGTTGGTGTCGAGGGACTGAGTCGCTGTCTCCGCCAATCGCAGAAGTGCGGCTAAGTCCCGGCTGCGGACCCGGACTTTTTGTTTTTCTCGAGGTCTACGTTCAGCGCTTTTTTGGAGGCCGGGCGCCTTTTGCTTTTTCAGTTGCCGCATTACCACCCGGCCCCCCAAGTTCGAATTCGTTTTTCAAATACTGCACGAGCTCGGAAGTGGCGCTCTGACTCCATTCCTTGAATTTGTCGTCTAGAGCGTTTCCAGGATCTTTGCTCAACCCAGTGTTCAGGGTGCCAACAAATTGGTTTCCGACTCTTATGGCAATGGATTGCCTACAAGTTTCGCGCCCCGATGTCAGGCTGTAAAATCCGCCGTCTCGATACAGCTTCAGTTCCGGCAACTGAGGCGGCTTACCGCGTCCACCGCTCGTCCACGATTGTCTAAGGATTTGGGTCGGGGACGCTAACGCTGTCTTATAGGTATCCCCATGGACGGGGTCCATAAAACGGAACAGTCCTGGATCCGGCTTGTTCAACCCAATTCGGATCTCCCGTAAGGATCGGCTTTCGACCCATCCGAGAAAAAATGCGTTATCGGCGCTCGTCGTTCCGCTCTGATTCAACCGGCACGTTAGCCATTTGGGTTCATGACCGATCGTACGCTCGAAATCCGCGAGAGCGTGCTCCAAGATGCTCTTTACGGCCAGGTAATGCTCAAACGAAACGTCGACGGGAATCCGGGTTGGGCCCATGATAGGTACCTCCTTGGTTCTAACTTGGTATGAACCTGGGTCGGACAAGTGGAGTAGGATTCTGTTTATTTCATAATTGGTTTTGCTCTGTCAAGCTCATCCTTGTTGTTGTGTCGTGGCAAAGTTACTTTCTCGGCGGCCGGTTCGTGGGCTCGATGTCGTTCTCGCTGAGCCACTCGTCCATTGCCCGCCGCAGGCAGTCGTCACGGAAGGCAAACCAGCGCTCGCGTTCGGCGGAATAATCCGCCAGGACGTTTTTGAATCGACGAAAAGCGCCGCGGCCGTCGAGGGCGATTGCCAGCATTTCGCGTAATCGACGATCGGCCACAGTTTCCGCAAACTCGACCATCCACCCGTATTCAAGCGATGACGAAAGAGGCTCGATAGGAATCAGGTAGCCTGCGCTGAAGCCGGTTTCGACTTCTTCCTCCGACAAACCTACGTCATCGCCAACATAATCATTGGCGGCGAGCTCGACCTTGCCGGTTTTGAGATTCAGATAGTTGCTCATCTCCTCTGAATGCATCGTCAGAGCGATCTCCAAGTCGTCCCAATCGATCGGTATTCTATGTGTCATATGTCACGGCTGCACTCTCTCGTTTCAAGATCTTCGTTTTTTACGTTTCTAACACAATCTTGATCAAATGATGTCACAGTGTCTATCGTAGGAAATGCAGCTATTCAATAAAAACAGTTCGGCTTGCGCGGGTTATTGACTTCGGAAATAGCTTTCCACTACTGTCGGACGATACAAATCGCAAATCGCAACGGATCTAAAAAGGAATCAACAATGAGTCAATTCGCATACAAAGATTTCCGCCAGGACGAATTGGAGTATCAGTACAACCCGCGCGTTTCCGTGCCCGAGTATCCCGAGCTGGCCAAGGCGCGCGCGGCTCAGGCCCGCAAGGTTCGCGAGAGCGCCAAGTCATGGCTCAACGTCCCTTATGGCAACTCGCCGCGCGAAATGCTCGACATCTACGCCGCCGACAACCCCGGCGGGCCGGTGTTGGTCTACATTCACGGCGGCTACTGGCGCAGCGGCAGCAAAGAAGACAATTGCAATTTCGTCCCGACGTTTACCAAGCGCGGCGCGACCGTCGTATTGGTGGAATACGATCTTTGCCCTAAGGTGATCCTGACCGACATCGTGCGCCAGACACGCGCCAGCATCGCCTGGGTCTACCGAAACATTACGCGCTACGGCGGCAATCCGGCGAAGCTCTACGTTTCCGGCCACTCGGCCGGCGGCCATTTGACCGCCATGGCGCTGGCGCACGACTGGGCGAAAGACGGATTGCCCAACGATCTGATCAAAGGCGCGGTGGCGACCTCGGGCGTCTACGATCTCGAGATGGTCATGAAGATCAGCGTGCAGGAACAGGTGCGCATGACGCCGGAGACCGCGAAACTCAATAGTCCCATGCTCAATCCGCCGCGAGTGAAAAGCCCGCTTGTGGTTGCCGTCGGCGCCGCTGAACCCAAGGGCTGGCAGCAAATCTCGGAAGATTATTTTCGTTACTGCAAGCAGCACGGCATGCCGGTCCAATATCTCGTCGAGCCCGAGGCGAACCACTACACCATGTCCGAGCATCTGCTCGACGACACTCGGCCCCTGACCCGGGCGATGAGCAAGTTAATGGGCTTATCGCTTTAAATGCCGGTCAGACATACTTGAAATTTGCATTGCTCGTCAGATACCAAAACAGCAAAAAGAAATCCCCCTTGCATCCCCCTTTGACAAAGGGGGAAAGAGGGGGATTTGTGCATAAGACACAAGGAGCCGGCCATGCCGAGCGTCAATCTACCCACGGGGGTTAACCTCTATTACGAAACTCACGGGTCCGGAGAACCGCTCGTGCTGATCCCGTCAACCGCGTTTTCCGGCGAAGTCTGGAAACCCCATCAGGTGCCCGCGCTATCCCAGTCGCTGCAGCTCGTCATTCACGATCCGCGCGGCACGCCGCGTTCACGGGCGCGCCAGCAGGTCTATACGATCAATCAGATGGCCAACGACGTGGTCGCGCTACTGGATCATCTGAAAATGCCCGCCGCGCACGTGCTCGGTCACTCCATGGGCGGGCGCATCGCGCTGGAGATGACGCTCAATTTTCCCGGACGCGTTAAGAGCCTGATCATGGCCGCGAGCGGCTCCGGCCAGGTACCGCGGCCGGGACCCGACTGTATTTCCGGCCTGCCCCACTGGCTGGTGATCGGCCTGGTCGAAAAAGGCTTTGAAAAATTTCTGCGCGAAGAATATTGCGAGTCGGCCACATTTTTCACCGACGATTTTCGCGCCCGTTACCCGGATCGCGTCGAGGAATTCTTCAAGCTCGCCCGGGCGACGCACGCAAACCTATCGGAATACATCCATCTCAGCATAGCGCGGCACAACTGGGAAGCGACGCATCGTCTCGGCGATGTGCAATGCCCGACCCTGGTGCTGATCGGCACCAACGATCGCGCCCGCAGCAATCACCTGGTCCAGGCCGAAGCGTTGAAAAATAGAATTCCCGGCGCCGAACTCAAAGTGCTCGACGGCCAATCCCACGGTTTCTTCTGGCAGGCGCCGGAGGAAACCAATCAGATCATTCTCGATTGGGTGAAGCGACACAGCAAAGCTTGATCCTCAAAAGTTCATCGCGCACCCAAAATTTTTCGGCACGCTCGAATGAAGAACCCCGCCGCAAGCAGCGGAGTATCACAAGAACGCGACGGAGAATATCCCAGAGGCGTCACCCCTGAATGTTTCTATCTGGGGTCCAGTTCCGAATCCGCCTGGATTCCCGCTTAAAACATGCGGGAATGACGGTCTTCGGAAAGAAATCAACTTAACGCAGCAAGCTGCGGGGAATATGACCCGCGGCGATTCAATTCCCCTCTTTGAAAAAGAGGGGTAAGGGGAGATTTTTGGGACCGCGCGACGTGGCGACTATGGGCCACTGCTAAGGAAGGACGATCCAGCCATCAAGCGGGAATGTGCGTTGGCGGGTTAATCAAAAAAGAGTCGGAATGCTTCGAGAACCTCATGCTTCGACAGCGCTCGGTAGACCGGAAAATCCTCGATGCTATCAACCCCCCCCCCGTTCGTCCTGAGCCCCGTCGAAGGACTCCGGCCGAGTTTTTCAGGATTTGTTAGACAACCGAGACATCGTACCCCCCGTCGCCCTTCTGTTCCGGCGGAAAGAGATTCCACGATTCGATCCACTGGCGCGTCCGCTCGAAGGCCGCCTGCGGGTAGGGCTCGAAAATGATGCGTTCGCCGGGGCCGAATTGCCGGATGTCAATCAATTTGTGATAGCGCTCGGGCAACTCCCGCAGAAAATAATTCTTGTACGCTTCCGGTTCCAGATCGATCGCTTGCTGCGCCTTGCGCAAAGCTTCGAAGTAGCGCTCCACTTCTTTGAGGTCGGCGTGCCCGGTCACAAGATGGCCGATCATAAAAGTCGTATCGACGATCTTCTTGAAGCCCAGCTGTTCGGCGACGTAGAACGGCGCTCCGAAAAGGCTGGCAGCGGGAACCTGGCGGTCGACGAGCAGCGCCAAACGATCGAGCAGCAAGCCGCCGAAGTGCAGCTTGATTTCATCCCGCTTGAGAAATGGTTCCAGTCCCTGCAGCGTCGAATAGTGGCTGCCCGAATGGTAACCCACGGTGACTGGAACGTTGGCTAGTTCTTCGGGCTTTTGGATTGTCGAGTCCGCCGCCGCGAAAATTCCCGACGGCGAAACCGAGTACGCCCGTCCCCACATTTTGCCGTGACCCGCGGACGCCGCCATGTTCACGGTCCAGTGGCAGGCGGCGCTCAGGTTGCAACCGCGCCCGTCCTCGATGGATTCGAATGCGCCTCGTTGAATGTCTTCCGGCGCAGACTCGACAGTCTCCACGTCCGCGGTCCAGGTGACGATGGGTTTGACGAGGAATTCGTAATCCAATCCTTC
>CAMLCX010000071.1 GCA_946478635.1 uncultured Pseudomonadota bacterium | reverse complement strand
GAACGAAGGCAAAGCAGTTGCGCCTTCAAGATGCAAACGAGCCGAGTTGCTCAGTAGGCCAGCAGCGAAAAGGTCGGACATCGCAGCGCGCCGCCGAGAGCAAAATATTCGCGCCGCTGCCTTCGTTCCTCCAGGGTCACCCCTCGATCAACAGAGTGTTGTCTAGTTTCCTCGGAGCATGAATAATCCGAGCTAGGAGCTGAAGAATCCGCGATGGTAACTTCGCCCAATCTGCGTCTTGTACCGTCCCATCCGGCCGAACCGGCCAAGGTCGAGTCGATTCTCGATTTGATTGGCAATACGCCGCTGCTCGAAATCCACAACATTGTCGAGGGGCTGCCTGAGAACGTTAAAATCTTCGCCAAACTGGAAGGCATGAATCCCGGCGGCTCGGTCAAGGATCGACCGGCCTGGCGCATGATCCAGGAAGGATTGCGTTCGGCAAAGCTCCGGCCGGGCAAAACCATTCTTGACTCAACCTCGGGCAATACCGGCATAGCCCTGGCGCTGATCGGCAGCGTGCTCCATTATCCGGTTGATCTCGTCATGCCCGGCAATGTGAGCGCCGAGCGAAAGCAAATCATCCATGCCTACGGCGCCAAGGTGACCTACAGCGACCCGATGGAAGGCTCCGACGGCGCCATCCGGCTTTGCCGCAAGGTTCTCGAAGCCGATCCGGAAAAATATTTTAAGCCAGACCAATACTTCAATCCGATGAACCCTCAGGCCCACTATGAAAACACCGGGCCGGAAATCTATCGCCAGACGGGCGGCAAGGTGACGCACTTTGTTGCCGGCATCGGCACCGGCGGCACGGTAATGGGAACCGGTCGTTACTTAAAAGAGGTCAATCCGAAGATTCAAATCATCGCCGTCGAACCGGACGATGCGCTGCACGGCCTCGAGGGTCTCAAGCATATGGCGACATCGATTGTGCCGGGGATCTATCACGAGGAGGAGCTCGACAAAAAAATTGCCGTTTCCACTGAAGACGCCTACTCGATGGTTTATCGCTTGAGCCAGGAGGAGGGCATCCTGGTCGGTCAGTCGTCCGGCGCAGCCATGTTCGCCGCAATCAAAATCGCGCGCAAACTGCGCTCCGGAACCATAGTCACGATTTTCCCCGACTTCGGTGATAAATACCTTACTACGAATTTGTGGGTTGGTTGGCGCGATCGAATGGCCGTGGGCAACTTGAAATTCGCCATTTGAGTCCTTCATGGCAGCGCGAAGTAAACCCGAAACCGTCTCTGAAAGGGTTTATCTCACATTTCCGCGCGACTTGATCAAAGAACCGGTTCTGAGCATGCTCTCCAAACAGTTCGATGTGATTTTCAATATCCGGGGCTCCACGGTGACCTCGGACATGGGCCTCGTCGCGCTGGAAATTAACGGCAAGAAAAGTGAAGTCACCAAAGCGATCGCCTGGCTCAAATCAAAAGGGGTTGCGGTGGAACCGATTGAAAAAAACGTGATCGAATGAGCGACGCTACTGCGTGGCGGCGGAGATGGACAACACCAGGACGCCGCCTTCATGCGGCGGTCCGGCGACAATAAAATTACCTTTGTTGGGGATCCATACCGTGGTGTCGATCACCGGCTTGGGTCCCTGGGTTAACCGCACCTTCACCGAGATCCGGTTATCTTTGAACTCCTGGGGCGTCACCGCCAGGGAACGTCCGCCGGGGATTTCGAAAACCTTTGCCCCCTTCCACGGCACGGTTTGACTCTCGTTTTTGAGCAAGCGATAGGAACGGTACTTCATCACCTTCAACTGAGTTTCGAGAGTCTTCAATTTCGCGTCGAATTCATCGTTCTGATTGCTGGCCAGGATTGTTCCGATACTGACTTGAACTGATTGCGGTTGTTTCTCGGCCGCTCCGACAATGCCGGCAGCGACAGCTGAAAGCCAGCTAAAAAGCAGGACCCGGCTGGGGAGTTTCTTCAGCAGCTTCATCATCACCCTCTTGATTTTGATACAACCAGATGACCGTTGTTTTGCTCTCGTCTTCACGCAGCAAAGCGACGCTGCGCCCATAGGCGTCGATCGATTCTACCGTCGTCAGATTGTTGCGCGAGCGCCAGAAGGGAAAATACGATTCGTAGGAAAAAACCGCGAGCAGCACCGCGATGAAAGCCGGCACCGCCCAAGCCGCTCGCGGCGCACCGAACCAACCCTGGGCCCAGCCGCGCAAAGTTTCATGCCAGGAGGGCTTTTGCTCGATCCGCCGCTCCAACTCGCGCCAAAAGGGCGCGAACTCGATCTTGGGCGCCTCGGCCACCAACACGCTATTGAGAGCGTGCTCGATTTTCTCCAAGCGCTGCCGTGCCCCGCGGCAATCAGCGCACTCAGCCACATGGGCGCGCACCCGTTCGCTCTCGCCGGCGCTCAGTTCGCCATCCAGAGAGCGGCCGATCAACTCGTTCATGCGCTCACAGTCGTTCATAAAAAAGCGCTCAACTTATCATGCAATTTCTTGCGCGCGTAATGCAGCCGGCTCATAACGGTGCCTTCCGAGCAACCCAGAATCTCGCCGATATCTTTGTACGAGAGCCCTTCGATCGTTCTAAGCACGATGACGGCTTTATGCTCCGGTGTCAATTCGTTGATCGCCCGAACCAGGTTTTCGCGCAATTCCCGATCGTGCACTTCGGCGAAAGGATCGCGCGCGACTTCGTCCTGGGCTTCCAATACGCTGTCCATGTTTTCACGAAAATCCAAAGGGTTTCTCTTTTGGCGCCGTTGCGCGTCGATCGCGAGATTGACGCCGATCCGATAGAGCCACGTATAAAAAGAGGAGCCGCCTTGGAAGCCGCCAATCTTACGATAGGCACGCAGAAAGGTTTCCTGGGCTACCTCGAGCGCATCTTCCCGATTGCGCAGCAATCCGAGGATGACCATGTAAACCTTCTGGTAATAACGGGAGACGAGTTCCTGAAACGCACTCATCTCTCCGGATTGGCACTTTTGGACCAACTCCCGGTCAGTCAGCGCCACGGTGATCCTGTGCCTTAGACGCCATAGAAAAAGCCTTTATTCAGATCGCAACAGCACTTAGTAGCATAAAACCTTGAAGTTTTCGCGAATTCCACTAAGATCAGCTTGAATCTCTTCACTTTTTGCGCGCCGCCTACTTGGGAAGGGTCTGCCATGCTGGTTCGCTGTCCAAAATGCCGAACGACGTATAAAGTTTCCGACGATCTCCTAAAAGGCAACTCGACCGTGTTTCGTTGCTCTCGCTGCAAGCATACCTTTGAGCTGGAATCCTCCAATCCTGAGCTTTTGCCCGACGTGCCCCCGGCGGGCACGGCGGCCGCAACACCCGAATTCGACCCGGAGCCGCGGCTGCCGTTCGAATCCAAACGGGATTCCACTGCACCCGAGGCTGATGCCAACGATGCAATATCATCGGTGGCAGCCCCGATGGAACAAACCACTGATCTCGAATCCGGCGATCGTTGGTCGCTCAACGAGACCCGTCGTGACGATGAGCATCAGTTCGTTCTGCCCGACAGAACCCAACCAATCGCCTCGAACAAGCTGGTGGACGCCCCGCAAGATTTTCCCGCAGACGATCCGTTTTTTGCCAAAGCCCAAAGCGCCGATGAGGTCGACGAATCAAACAATATCCTGGCGCTCGCTACCTACCGCGAACAGAACGCATCGATCCTGCCGTTCGTCACGCTATTCGGCCTGCTGATCATCACCTTCTCGCTTATCTCCGTCTTCAGCTACGCCAAGCCCCAGGCCTCGGAAGACATCATCAAGACCATTCCCGTCATTGGAAATTCAGTGCTGAAAAACAACTATCTAAAAGGCGGGATTCTCATCCGATCCTTGCGCTCCGGCTTCCAGAGCATTCAGGGCAATCGCGAGGTTTTTTTAATCAGCGGGGTGGCGGTCAATCAAAACCCCGTCGTGGTGAGGGAGATCAAACTTTCCGGTATCGCCTATAGCGATGCGGGTAAGGAGTTGGAAAGACAGACCATCTGGGTCGGCAACACGATATCGCCCAAGATTATCCGCGGCATGACCTTGGAAGACATACCGCACCTGCAAAACCTTAAGCCGCTTAAAAGTTTCGAAATTCCGCCCGGGGACTCGATACCCTTTACGATCGTGTTTTTGAAATCGGCAAAATTCGCCAGGGAATTCAGTTGCGACGTGCTTACGGCCCAAGGCGTGACCTGAGCGCAATCCCGACTAGGGATCGCGCGAATCCTTTTTCGGCGTGATATCGACTTCATCGGGATCGCTCATCGCTTTGCGAAACTTTTTGATGCTCTTGCCCAGGCCGTGGCCGAGTTCGGGCAAGCGCCGGCTAAAAAGCACCATCACGATGACCAGGATAATCAGCAATTCGCCGATACCTAAACCAAACATGAAACCTCCTAAAACCTCGGCCCGGTGAGACCACCACCCCAGGTCTTCGCGCCACGGAAATGAATGTATAATATATGCTCGTGGAGGTCTTTAACACAGCCTATTTGCGGTTTTTCGCGATCTCCATCGTGCTGCATCTGGCGATGTTCCTGGTCTTGTACTGGACTCCGCCGGCGCGGATCAGCGCTCCGGACCCGATTCCGGTATCGATTCTTGAGCCCCCGGCAAGAAACTCCGCGGCTCTCACACGTATTCCGAAAACGGCAATTGCCCGCCAGGCTACCTTACCCGCAGTGATTGCAAAAAAAGATTCGCTGCGCGTCTACAAAGCCGAGCCGACGCGCGAAAATCGCAGTCCTCAAAACGATATCATTGCGCGCGCCGACTCGACATCTCCCCCGCCGCAGGCGCCGACGCGCGAAATCGTGCCCGAACCAAGCGTGATCGCCGAGCGCTCGCTGCCGACCCTCAAGGAGCTGCTGCCTCCGGTGAATTGGTCATCGAGATCCCGCGAGAGCGGGCCCATTAGCTTAAACAGCAAAGATCCGGTTTACGTGTCTTATTTCACGAAGATCAAGCAATTGATCGAATCCCAGTGGGAATATCCCGAGCTCGCGCTACGCTACGGATTACAAGGCCGGCTCGCCTTGGAATTTACCATCGGCGCCAGCGGCCGGCTGGAACGCCTGCGCGTGGTGCGCTCCTCGGGCTCGCAGCTGTTGGACGAAGAAGCGCTGCGCGCGATCAAGGCCGCCGCCCCCTTTCCACCCATTCCGCCGTGGATCAAACCCAATCCGCTATCGATTTCGGCGGCGATGGAGTACCACGACAATCGCGTGAACTATGAATTCGCGCGCTAACGCGCGCGGGTTTGCTCAGGACTCCTGGCCGTTCGAGCGGCGCTCCCAGCGAAGCACCGGCTTGCGCGCGGCCCGGGCTTCATCGAGTCGTTTGACCGGTGTGGTATGAGGCGCGCTCTTCACCAATTCCGGATCGCTTTTGGATTCCTGCGCGATGGCGATCATCGCATCAACGAAATCGTCAAGCGTTTCAACCGTCTCGGTTTCGGTCGGCTCGATCATCAGTGCGCCGGAAACCACCAGAGGAAAATAAATGGTCGGCGGATGATAGCCGTAGTCGAGCAGGCGTTTGGCGATGTCGAGTGTGCTGACGCCGTTTTTTTGTTGGAAGCGGTCGGTAAAAATGCACTCATGCATGCACGGCTCATCGTAGGCGAGATGGTAGGTTTTTTCTAATTTCCTGCGGACGTAGTTGGCGTTGAGCAAGGCCATACGGCTCACATCTTCGAGTCCTTCGCCGCCGAGCGCGATAATATAGGCATAGGCCCGCGCGAGCACGCCGAAGTTGCCAAAGAAGGACCGCACGCGGCCGATCGACTTCGCGCTCTCCTCCTGCAATTCATATCGTGCGCCGGACTTGAGGATGCGCGGCACCGGCAAATACTCGGCAAGCGGACTTCTTACCGCCACGGGTCCCGCGCCCGGCCCGCCGCCGCCATGGGGCGTGGAAAAAGTCTTGTGCAGGTTCATGTGCAGCACGTCGACACCCATGTGGCCGGGCTTGGCGATGCCCATGAGTGCGTTCAGATTGGCGCCATCGAGATAAACCATGCCGCCGCGTGAGTGGACCATCGCGGCGATCGCTTCGATGTGGGTCTCGAACAAACCAAGAGTGTTGGGATTGGTAATCATCACCGCCGCGATATCTTCGTTCATCGCCGCCGCCACCGTCGCGGCATCGATAACGCCCTGTTCGTTGGAAGAAACCTGCACGACATCGTAACCGCACAGGGTCGAGCTCGCCGGATTGGTCCCGTGCGCCGTGTCCGGCACGATGATTTTCTTGCGCGGATTCCCCCGCTCGGTGAGACACGCGCGGATCAGCATCAATCCCGTAAGCTCGCCTTGCGCGCCCGCCGACGGCTGCAGGCTGACAAACTCCATGCCGCTGATCTCGGCGAGCAACCGCTCGAGCTCGAAGAGCAGCGCCAGGGCGCCCTGCAGCAGATCGGCCGGCGCCAGCGGATGAGCCTGAGCATGGCCGGGAAAGCGGGCGATCACTTCGTTGATCTTCGGATTGTATTTCATCGTACAGGAGCCAAGCGGGTAGAACTGGCTTTCGATGGAGAAGTTTTTCTGCGACAGCCGGGTAAAGTGCCGCAGTGTTTCAAGCTCGCCCAACTCCGGAAAGCCGGCGATCTCCCGGCGCAGGAGTCCTTCGGGCAGGGCGTCCGCGGCCAGTTCTTCCTCCGGCCAGAAGAGCGCGCTTCGGCCCGGCGAGCCGCTTTCGAAGATCAGCTTTGTTGCCGCCGTGCGCACAGGCGGATCAATGGACGAGGGTTCGGACAAGATGGTCAACCTCCTCCTTTTCGTTCATTTCCGTGACGCAGACGAGCAAGGCCTCGCCCAACTCGGGATACCACTTCTCCAACGCGATTCCGGGAACGATTTTTTCGCCGGCGCATCGGGCGAAGAAGTTTTTTATGTCCCGCGCGCGCAAGACAAATTCATTGAAATAGGGACCGGAAAACACCTCCGATAAGCCGGCCTCGCGCAGCAGTCTTGCGCGCGCCTGATGCGCGCGCGAGAGGTTGACTTGGGCCAGGCGGCGCATGCCGCTCTTCCCCATCAAGGACATGAAGACGGTGGCCCCCAGCGCGCAAAGCGTTTGACTCGTGCAAATGTTGGACGTCGCCTTTTCACGGCGAATATGATGCTCGCGGGTGGCGAGGGTCAAGACAAACCCGCGCCGGCCGTCGCTGTCGACGGTCTCACCGACCAGCCGCCCGGGAATATTTCGGACAAATTTTTTCAAGCAGGCAAAGAAGCCGAATGCCGGACCGCCCAGATTCATCGGCACGCCCAGACTTTGGCCTTCGCCAACGGCAATATCGACGCCGAATTCGCCCGGCGGCTTGAGCAGTCCCAGGGACAAAGGCTCGGTGGTGACGGAAATCAGCAGGGCGCCGACTTTGGCGCAGGCGGCTTGGATCGGCGTCAAGTCTTCGATCACGCCGAAAAAGTTGGGATAGCCGGCAACGACGCACATCGAGCGATCATCGAGCTGCTCCGCGAGGCGATGAACGTCGGTCGCGCCGGTGGCGTCGAACGGGACTTCCTCGAGGGCCACATCGGCGAGATTTTTGAAATACGAGCGTACGACGGCGCGATACTGCGGGTGCAGCGCCCGGGATATCAGGACGCGCCGGCGGCTCGCCGGTTGAATGCGCCGCGCCATCAGCACCGCCTCGGCCGTTGCCGACGCGCCGTCGTAGACCGCGGCGTTGGAAACTTCCATGCCGGTGAGCTGGCAAATCAGCGTTTGGTACTCGAACAACGCCTGCAGTGTGCCTTGACTCACCTCGGGTTGATAGGGCGTGTAGGAAGTCGCAAATTCCGAACGCGAAATGACGGCGTCGACCGCGCTCGGAATGAAATGGTTGTAGATTCCGCCGCCAAGAAATAAACTCCAGTCTTCCGACGCGGCGTTTCGGGCTGCCAGGTCGGCAAGACGCTTTCGAACCTCGGCCTCACTCAACCCCGAGGGCAGATTGATTTTGGCGCGCTCGCGCAGCGTCAGAGGCACATGCCGATAGAGGTCCTCGATGGAGCCCAAGCCGATCGAGCGCAACATACGCTCCTGGTCGGCGGCCGTGTGTGGAGTGTAGCGCATGAAGCGGGGCTATTTTTCCTTATCTTCTTCCTCGTCCACGTCTTCCTCTTCCTCATCTTCGTCGTCGTCCTCATCCTCGTCGTCGTCCTCTTTTTGCTGCTGAACGTACTCGGCATACTCTTCGGCATCCATGAGATCGGTCAAATCGTCTTTATCGGAGAGCTCGACGCGAATCATCCAGCCGTCGCCGTAGGGATCATCGTTGATCGTTTCCGGATTGTCGGGCAGGATGTCGTTGATCTCGAGAACGCTGCCGCTCACGGGCGCGTAAACGTCTGAAACCGCTTTGACGGATTCCACCGCGCCGAACGGGTCATCCTTGACGATCTTTTCCCCCAACTCGGGCAACTCCACATAAACGATATCGCCAAGCTCTTCTTGCGCATACTCCGTGATGCCGATCGTCGCCGTGTTGCCTTCGACCAGCACCCATTCGTGCTCTTTTGAATATTTAAGTCCTTCAGGAAACTCCATGATGACCTCCTTGAACCTCTGCCTGCTCGTTTAACGGCTGTAGAATGGCAAGGAAACGATTTTTGCCGGTGTTTTTCGGGCGCGAATCTCTACGTCGACGATATGACCCAGGGCGGCGTGTTCGATGCCGACGTAGGCGAGCGCGATCGACTTGTTGAGCGTCGGCGATTTAGTGCCGCTGGTCACTTGACCGATGTTGACGTCGTTTTTAAACAACCGATAGCCGCCGCGCGCAATACCCGGTTCGATCATCTCCAAACCCGCAAGCCTTCGAGTGACGCCGCGTTGCTTTTGTTCCAGCAAAATTTCCCGGCCCATGAACTCGGGCTTGGAAAACTTGGTCACCCACTCCAGCCCGGCTTCAAGCGGCGTCGTCGCCTCATCCAACTCGTGGCCGTACAATGGATAGGCCTTTTCCAATCTTAAGGTATCCCGTGCGCCCAAGCCGGCGGGCACCAAACCCTCCGGCAGACCCGCGTCGAGCAGCGCCGTCCACAGCCCGGGCGCGGCGTCGCCGTGGCAGTAGAGCTCGAAACCTTCCTCACCGGTATAGCCCGTGCGCGCAATCAGACAGCGTATGGAGGCAACATCGGCAAAGCCAAAATAAAAACTTTTGAGCCCGGCCAGGGAAAGGGCCGTGAGCGGTTGCAAAATCGTTTCCGCCCGGGGTCCCTGCAATGCCAGCTGGGCATATTGGGCGCTGACGTTCTCGACCTCGACCGTTCCCGCCGCCTGTTCGCTGAGCCAGGAGAAATCCTTGTCGCTGTTCGACGCGTTGACGCAGATAAAGAAAATATTCTCCTCTAAACGGTAGAAGATAACGTCGTCGATAATGCCGCCGCGCGGATTGAGCAATAAGTTGTACTGGGCTTGAAACCGCTTCATGCGCGAGACATCGTTGGCGGTCAAGCGCTGGCAGAACTCCACCGCGCCGGCGCCGCGCACTTCAATCTCGCCCATGTGACTGACGTCGAAGAGGCCCGCGCGGCTGCGCACTGCCCGGTGCTCTTCGATGACGCCCTGGTACTGCACCGGCATTTCCCAGCCGGCGAACTCGACCATTTTTGCGCCCGCCCGCCGGTGCGCGCCAAAGAGCGGCGTTCGTTTTGTTCCCTGAGCCACAAAACCAGGCGAAATTTTAACGCTCGCGCTGCAGCGAGTCCTTGGCGGCCTTGAGCGTGTTGTAGAGCAGCATGCAAATCGTCATCGGGCCCACTCCTCCCGGAACCGGCGAGATCGCGGCCGCCCTCTCCTTCGCCGTTTCGAACTCCACATCGCCGCACAACTTGCCGTTGGGCGCGCGATTGACGCCGACATCGATCACCACGGCGCCCGGCTTGACCCAATCACCGCGCACCGCGCCGGCCTTGCCGATGGCCACCACGAGAATATCGGCGCGCCCGACTTCGTCGCGCAGATTGGCCGTGCGCGAATGACAAATCGTCACTGTGGCATGCTTGGCGAGCAGCATGAGCGCCACCGGTTTGCCGACGATATTGCTGCGCCCGACCACCACGGCGTTTTTTCCTTTGGGATCGCAGTTCACCGACTCGAGCAGCTTCATGATGCCCATGGGCGTGCACGGCTTAAAACCATCGGCGCCGAGCAAAAGCGAGCCCTGATTGACCGGATGAAAGCCATCGATGTCTTTGTGCGGTGAGACCGCGTCAAGGATTTTCTCCGCGCGAATATGCGGCGGCAGCGGCAGCTGGACAAGAATGCCATGCACTCTTTTGTCTTTATTGAGCTGCTGCACCAGCGCCAGCAAATCTCTTTCTGAAATCGTTGCCGGCAGCAAGTGCTCGAAGGATTTAATGCCGACCTCCTTGCAAGCTTTCTCCTTGTTGCGTACGTAAATATGCGAGGCCGGGTCGTCGCCCACCAACACCACCGCCAGGCCGGGAACCAGTCCCCAGCGCCGCTCCAACCCTTCCGCATCTATTTTAATTTGTTTTTGAACGTCTTTGGCGACGGCTTTTCCGTCGATAATCACGGCCATGACTCACTCCGTCACGAGATTGACTCTATACGCGCAGAAAAACCCGGTGATGGTTTTTTACTATAGATTAACTGCATGACATGGTGAATTCTAAACGTCAACACTTTTCAGCGAAGAACTTTTTAACCTAAGAGACGCCATTTCAACCGGTCCCGGCGCGACTCTCCGGCATTTTCCCGGCGGCTGGGCATCGCTCAGGTTGACAACCCGGAGGTGACCCTTTATAGCCTGACTTGTCGAGGCCAACTTGAACTCCCCGGCGCAAAATCGCGCGCATATTTACTTTATTAGAGGTTCGGTCCCATGGGCAAGCCACGCACGGTTGAAGAAGTAAAAAACGACATACGTGAACGCGTCGGGCGGCGAGCGCCGTTTCTTCACGCCGACAAGAATGAAGCGGAAGAGGCGCTGGCCAGAATGCCCAACTTCGAGGGCGAGACCTGGGCCGCCGCGTGGAACGCGCTCGGCGAGCGCTGGGAATCAAGCGCCCGGGCTTCAGAAAAGATCGACAATGCCGCTCAGGCAAAGGACGCGTTTTTAAAATCCTACGGCTACTACGGCATCGCGCGCCACCCGTTTCCGAGCACTCCGGGCAAGCACCACGGCTATGCGAAAACCCGCGACATGTTTCTGGCAGCCTCCAAGTATTTCGACATTCCGGTCGAACGCGTGGCGATCCCTTTCCAGGGCAAATTGATCGTTGGCCATTTGCGCCTGCCGAAAAAACTGCCGGCGCCGATGATCATGCACTGGGGCGGCATTGACAACTGGAAGGAAGAACGTCACTCGTTCGGCGAAGCTTTCGTCAAGGAAGGCTGGGGCTGCTTCATCATCGACAGTCCGGGCACGGGTGAATGTCCTGTGCTCGCCGCACCCGAGGCGCACCAAGTCCATGTCGCCGTGCTGGATTACCTGCTCGGGCGCCCGGAGGTGGACACGAATAAAATCGCCGTCGTCGGCGCCAGCTTCGGCGGCCACTGGTCGACCAAGTTGGCCCACATCCTGCCCGACAAATTGCGCGCCGCGGTCAATTGGGGCGGTGGCATTCATTATTTTTTCCAGCCCGAGTGGCAGGAACGCTCGCGCCACGCCGACTCCTACCTATTCGACCTGATCGAGGCGCGGGCTAATCTCTTCGGCAAGAAAACCTTCGACGAACTTTGCGCGGTCATGCCGGCCCTCTCGTTGCTCGATCAGGGCTGGCTCGATAAACCGTGCGCGCCGTTGCTGGTCGTCAACGGCAAAGAGGACAAGCA
The DNA here is from genome assembly GCA_946478635.1 of uncultured Pseudomonadota bacterium. The sequence goes on along the minus strand of CAMLCX010000071.1, from coordinate 2,493 downwards.
AGTGCCGCTGGAGGACTTTTATCTCCTGCTGGAGCACGGCAACCCAAAAACAATCCGGCTTTTCCCCGGCGGTCACATGGGCGCGATCCCGAATATTTTCACGACCGTGCTCACCTGGCTGCACGAAAAATTGGACCGCTGATATGAGCCTCTACCAATTGCAAAAATTAATTTACCACGTCAATCGTGATGGCGCCCAGCGCGAACGCTATCGCCAGGATCCGGCGGCGTTCGTGAAGAATTACGAACTGACGGATGACGAGGCCAGAGCGGCGCTCGCCGTTGACGTGCGCGCGCTCTACAGCATGGGAGTTCACTCCCTGCTGTTGCGGCCGTTCACCCTGCTGCATCAGGTTTCCAACGAAGATTACGCCAGAGCGCTGAAAGGATTGGAGTGAGCGATGCCGATCGTATTTGCCTGCGCGGCCAGCCATGCGCCGGGAATGACCGCCTGGACGGAAGCCGCGCCCAGGGAACAAGCGGAAACCTTTCTCGGCCGCTATCGCCGCCTCGGTGAGCGGCTCGCAGCGGCGAAGCCGGACGTCATCGTCGCGCTGACGGTCGAGCACTGGGCGAATTTTTTTCTCAACAGCATGCCGGCTTTCTGCATCGGCCGGGCGGCGTACTACGAAGGGCCCATCGAAGAATGGCTGCGCATTCCCAAGGCTCGCGTGCCCGGCGATAAGAAGCTGGCTGAAGAAATGATCGATGCCTGTCTCGACGGCGGTTTCGATCCGACGTTTTCCGACGAGCTCTTATTCGATCACGCGACCTTTTTACCGCTGCATTTTCTAAATCCCAAGATGGGGCTGCCGGTGGTGCCGGTCATCCTGAATGCCCTCACGCCGCCCATGCCCACGGCCAAGCGCTGCTTTGCCTTCGGACGGTTTCTCGGCGATCTGCTCGAAAGAAACCAAAAGCGGATTGCGGTGATCGCCACCGGCGGCCTGTCGCATTGGCCGGGCGAAGCCAAACACGGCAAGATCAACATTTCGTTCGACGAGCAGTTTTTAGAGACATTAGTCACAGGAGATCGGGCGCGACTTAGCCAATACACGCACGAAGAAATCAATACGGAAGCGGGCTCCGGAGGCCACGAGATTCGCACATGGATCGCCCTTGCGGGCGCCGTGCAAAGCTGGAAAGCAAAGCTCGTCGCCTATGAACCGGTTGTTCCCTGGGCGACGGGCTGCGGCCTCGTGGAATTTTCCCGCTGATCGATAGCCGGGCCGCAGCATGCTGCACCGCTATGATCTGTCTTACTCATTCCTCGCGCCTTCTTGATCGGAGATTTCAATGAAATTCAGCCTGCACAGTCTTCACGGCGGCGTTAAAAACATCGACGAAATTCATCAACGCGCCAGGCGCGCCGAAGAATTGGGCTACGACGGCATATTTCTCGGTGAAAGCCATCTGAGCTCGATCGATTCTTTTCAGACCCTCGCCAGCTGCGCCATGATCACCCAACGCGTGCTGCTCGGCATCGCCGTCACCAACATGGTCTTTCGCCATCCGACGGTGCTCGCCGGCGCCGCCGCATCGCTCAACGAAATCTCCAAAGGCCGCGCGATCCTGGGACTCGGCACCGGCGACGGCCCGGTGTACGGCCAGGGCCTGAAGGCAACACCGCTCAAAGAGTTCGAAGCAGGCGTGAAAATGATCCGCCATCTGGTCCAGGGAAATCGCGCCACCTTTCCGACCGGCCAAGTCGGCATCGGCTTTACGATCCACAAGCCGGCCGCGATTTATGTTTCCGCCGAGGGGCCGAAAGGTCTGCAGCTCGCCGGACGCGCCGCCGACGGCGTCATTCTCGGCACCGGTTTCGACCTGCGCGTTTATGAGTGGGCCAAACAAAAAATTCGCGCCGGCGCCATGGAAGCCGGGCGCAAAGAAAGCGACATCGCGGTCATTGCCGCCGGCATGCTCTGCGTGCGCGACGACGGCAACGAAGCGCGCCGGATTGTGCGTAATCGCATCGCCAACCGCGCCCATCATAATTTTCGTTTTACCTATGAAACCGTGCCGCCGGAGGAATTGGCAGGGGTCAAAAAGTTCGTCGCCGGCTTCGACGTCATGAAACCGATGGAAGACCGCGTCGATCCGGATCTGGTCAACGACTATCTCGTGCATCGCTTCTCCATCGCCGGAACGCCCAAGGAATGCATCGAAAGAATCGAAGAACTAAAATCCGCCGGCGTCGAGCACCTGATGCTCACCGCGGCGCGCAAGGTCTATCACGAAAGCGTCGAAGCGTTCGCGACAAAGGTGATGCCGCACTTCCAAAAATAGCCCCGCCGGCTGGACAAAAAAAAGAGTCAGCCCTAAAACCCGCTTGACCGGAATTATTCCGAAAAAATCGCATTTCGACGCTTCGAAACTTTTCCAAGCATAAGACGCCCCCTCCGATTCGTTAATTGTTTTGAATGGCTCTATTCGGTTAAAGTCTTGAACGATCCGCCTCTTACTGTTGCCTAATGCCTCGTGCCTCATGCC
>CAMLCX010000070.1 GCA_946478635.1 uncultured Pseudomonadota bacterium | reverse complement strand
CACAGCGAGGTCTATCGCACCAACCCTGAAATCCGCTGCGTGATTCACACCCATCCAACCTACTCGACGATCATCGCTTCCTCCGAGCACCGGCTGCTGCCGATCACCAACTTGAGTTGCGCGTTCTATCCGCCGGCGATCAACAAATTCGAGGAATCCTCCGACTTGATCGTTACCGCGGAACAAGGCATTTCCGTCGCCAAGCTGCTCGGCGAGCACCAGATCGTGCTGCTGCGCAATCATGGCATCGTCGTGGCGGGCCCGTCCATCGAAGAAACCTGCATCCGCGGGGTGCTTCTGGAACACAGCGCCAAGACGCAGGTCACCGCCGCGTCCATGGGCGCCTTCTCCTGGGCCACCGACGCCGACGCGCTGCTCAAGCGCAAGCGGATCTACCGTCCGGACGCGATGATCAATCTGTGGGAGTACTACGTCAGGATGCTGAAGAAGCACGAAGAAAAATAAACGTTCAACCGGCCGCGTACGGCCTCCGTTCAAGTCGTTCAAAAAGTTCAAGCCGTCCGATTACAATTTGAACGTTTTGAACCGCTTGAACGATTTGACCATCGCTTTTAGCGATGGATCGCCAGGAACGCGAACACCTTCGCCGCGTTGAAAATATTGTTCACCGACACCAGGTCGTGATCGGTGTGCTGGAAGCGGATATCGCGCGATCCGTAGTTGATCGCTTGAATGCCGCGGAAGTTGAATAGCCCGGTATCGTTGGCCGCCGTCGAAAATGAAAACTTGGGCTCGTAGCCGAGCATGGTGCGTATGCCGTGTTCGAGGGCGCCCACCACTTCGGCGTCTTTCCGGACTTCGCTCGGATACATGAAGTCGCGCGGCTGCACCTCAATCTCGTAGGGTTCGATCTGGCCGATGGCATCTTTCATCTGCTGGATCGCCTTCCGTGGATCGTCTCCCGGCAACAGTCGCCGGTCGAACATGATGCGGCACTCGCTTTGGATCGTGTGCGTCGCCTTGGGAAAACTTTCGATGGCGTTGGGGGTCAAACTCACTTCCCCCAACTCCGGATGAGATCTCGTTTCCGGGAAGGGCATCAGCGGCTTCAACTTTTCGAGGACCGCCATGGCGCCGGCGATGGCGTCGATTCCCTCCCAGGGCCGGCTGCTGTGCGACTGTCTGCCGCGCACAACCACGCGGATGTCCACCCGGCCTTTGTTGCCGAGCTGGATCTCCGGCGGCCCGTCGATGATGCACCAGTCGGCCTCGACGCTATCGTGATCGAGAACATAGGCGAGCGAATCATGCTTGCCGGTTTCACCGGCGGTGCTGACGACGAAATATAAATCGCTCGGCAGTTCCACCCTTGCCGCGCCGACAAACTTGAGCGCCGCCATCATCGCCGCCAGGCTGCCTTTTTGCTCGCAGGCGCCCCGCCCCCACACGCATTCTTTATCCAGTTTGTACGGCGTCCCGTCGACGATCTCGCCGGAGTAAGGATTTCGCATCGTGCTCGGCGCCGCGCACATAGCATAGCCGACCAGCATCAACCGCTCGCTGCGCGTCCGCCCGATCAGATGAAGAACGAGATTCCCCATTTTGTCGATAAAGGGCTTGAGCCCCGATTGTTCCAATTCCGGCTTGATGACATCGCGGATCAGCGCGAGCACCTGGGGTTCGGCTTCGAGCAATTCGGTCTGGGGACTCGCATGCTGCACCAGCTTGACCGCAAGCCGCTTGACCTCGTCGTAGAGGAGGTTTTTCTCGATCAACTTTTTTGCAGTTCCAGCATCCATTCTTCCAATCCTCTTCTCTCTTACTCGCTGCTGGAGTACTGGAGTGATGGAGTAATGGAGCACTGGGCGCTCGGAACCCAACGCTCCAATACTCCAATACTCCAACACTCCAACCCTGACTTGCTTATAGTCATCTTCTAATGCCCTTCCATCGTGCCGCCGACGTCACCGATCCGGCGAGCGATGATAATGAGAACGATGCACACTACGCTGACGATCAGCGCCAGCGAGCACATGGGCCCGAGATTCCCGTCGACATAAAAGTGGTAAAGCAGAGGGCCAATGGGTTCCGATCCGGGCGAGTAGAGAAAAACCGACGTGCTGAACTCGCGCAGATAAATGGTCGCTAGAATGATCCAGCCGGCCAAAAATCCGGGACGGAGCAGCGGCAGCAGCACGCGCCAGAAAGTGGTGTGAAAGCTTGCGCCGCAAACCTGCGACGCTTCCTGCAGGTCATTGTGAATTTGCACCACGGTGCTGGTCATGGTGCGCAACCCGTAGGGCAGAAAGCGGGTGATGTAACCGATCAGGAGAATCCACAAAGTCCCATAGATGGGCAATGGAACGTACACATAGGTCCATAAAAGGCCGATAGCGAGGGCCGTCCCCGGAAAGGCCCAGGGAATGAAAGTCAACGCTTCGATAGCGCCGCGTCCCCTTCCCTTGGTTTTGGTCGTGACCCATGCCGTTGTCGCCGCCAGAAACATACAGAGCGTGGCGCCGACCACGGCCAGGAAAAGGCTGTTTTGCAGCGCGCGATAAGTCCGGGGATCGGCCAGGTTCGCAGTGTAGTGTTCGAGCGTTAACAACTCCCACGTTTTCACGCCCGGCACATGCACGTAACTGATAAACGAGACGTAGATCAGCACCAGAAACGGCAAAAGCACGATCAGAATCAAAATCAGGCCGGCGATGGCCGACGCCACATAGCGCCACTTTCCCAAATCGATGATCGTCGGCCGATAGCCGCGACCGGTAACCGTTACATAGCGCTCCGACCTGGCGGTTAAACGCCGGTAGAAATAGACGAATACCATCGTCACGAGCAAGAGCGAAACGCCGTACGTCGCCGCGAGATTTTGGTTGGGCGGAAAAGCGCCGACCGCTTCGCGATAAATCTTCGTCGTGAATACCTCGATCCGAGCCGGCAGCGCGATGATCGCCGGCGTATCGAAGCTTTCGATCGCGCGGACAAAATTCAGCATCGCCGCGGCAAGCAAAGCCGGCCGGATAATCGGGAAAGTAATGCGCCAGGCGACCTGGGCGTTGTTCGAGCCAGCAACCCGCGCGGACTCTTCCAGCGATGGATCCATCGAATAGAGCGAAGCGGAGACGATCAAAAAAGCCAGCGGCGCGGTAATCAACGCCTCGACAAAAATCATTCCGCCGAGCGAGTAAATATTCATCGGGGCATTCTCTAAACCGAATACCTCCATTAACAGGCGGTTGATCAATCCGGTGCGGGGACTCAACAGAACCGTCCAGGACACCGCGAGCATCACGGGGGGAAAAATATTCGGGATGATCGCGGTCAATTCAAAGAACTTTCGAAACGGCGCGTTGGTACGAATTGCGATCCATGCCAGCGTTGCCGCCAGCACGGTGGCGAGCCCGGCCGAGCCGGCGGCGAAAATAAACGAGTTGAACAGCAACTGGTAGGTGAGCGGATCCGCGTAAGCGGTCCGATAATGCGCCAGAGTGAAATCTCCGGGCACGCCCAGCGGCTTACTCAAAAAACTGCCGTAGAAAAGCATCAACGTGGGCGAGAGGCTGAGAAAAGCGATGATGATACCGACAACGATCACCGCCCCCAGCTGGGGATTCTGCCTGAAAGCGCGCAACGGGCGATCCAGCAGGCTGCTGGAAACCACGGGTTCAGTGAGTGTTGTGTCTTTCACGCCGCCACGGAAACACAAAGAGGACCGACCTCGCGCGCGGACCACGCAGACCAGTCCCCTTTGTGATCATTCGAAATTGTCGCCGTTCCCGCCGAAACTATTTGCCGAAAAAAATGTCCCGAAAGGTATTGCCCATCAGCTTTTTAAATTCGTCCTCGGACGGGTTGTCCATAAAAACCATATCGGGAGCGACTTTTTCGGCGTTCTTGATGGGCGGAAAAATTCCGGGCGACATCACGAACTCCCCTTCTTCAGCGACCAGCTTTTGCCCCTCCGACGAGCAAATGAACTCAAGATAAAGCTTCGCCGCATTGGCATGTGTCGCCTTGGCGCTCAGACTCATGTAGTTCGGATCGGTCAAATATTTGTCCATCAAAACGTAACTTACCGGTCCCTTGTATTGCTTTACATATTTGATGTAGGTGATGCCCACCGGCGCCTCGCCTTTGATAATCGTGGTCGTCACGGGAGCCAGGGATTCGACCAGAAGCGGTTTCTGCTTGGCCAGCGCCTTGACGAAGTCCAGCCATTTGTCGCCTTTGAACTTGCTCAGATTCCACAGAAACTGCGCGGTCGTGGTGTGGCGGGTCGGATCGGGCATCGTAATTTTGCCGTTCCATTTCGGATTCAGCAGATCATCAAAGGTCTTGGGAAGATCAGCCGGTTTGACCATGTCGGTGTTGTACAGGATGCTGATCGGCAACACGCGCCAGGGGGTGATCATGCCGTCTTTTTCCTTAAACTGCGCCGGGAACTTTTCCGACGACGGCGGGACAAATTTCTGAAATAGACCTTCATCGCGCATGATCAATTGAACGCCGCGATTGCCTTCGACAACATCGAAGCCAGGCTTGCCGGCGCGCCATTCGGTCAGCGCGCGTTCCGAAACCTGCGTCGATGAACCGCGCCAGTACTCGACCGAAATGCCGTATTTTTTTTCAAAAGCCGCATGGAGCGGTTTCATCGCTTGCGGAACCTGTGCTCCATAGACGACGATTTTCCCGTCCTTTTTGGCGGCCTCGACGTTGACCGCCTGAGCCGATACATTTTTGTGGGTTGCCGTACCTGCCAGAGCAAACACCCCCAAAACAGTCACCCAATAATTAATTTTTCGACTCACAAGTCCTCCTTTGGATCTACGCCAGCGTAAAAGGTATAAATTGCATGGTTTCAAGTCAAGGTTTCGAGAGAAAGGCCGATATTGCCGCTATTTTTGTAAAAAGATTTGCCGGAATTCAGCCTGCAGTTTACCGAGCTGTTCGCTACTGGCGTCCTTCATGAGCAGCAGACTGCCCATGATCTTATCCGCGTTCTGAATATTCGGATAGATTCCCGGAGCGAGCACAAATTCGCCGGTGTCCGCCACTTTCCTTTGACCTTCGGCGGAGCAGAGATATTCAATAAACAGCTTGCCGGCATTCATGTTGGGCGCCTTGGCGCCGAGCGCGGCGTCGCTCGGATCGGCGAAAACCCTGTCGATCGGCGCAAAGCTGATCGGACCCTTGAACTGCCCCGCGTATTGCACGTAGGTGATGCCGACGGCGCTTTCGCCGCGCACGATCGCATTAGGCACGGAGGAATAGGACTCCACCAGATGCGGTTTTTGCTTGGCAAGACCGCGCACGAAGTCCATCCATTTATCGCCCTTGAGCTGCTCCATGTTCCACAAGAACTGGGCGGTGCTGGCATGACGGGACGGATCGGGCATGCTGATCTTGCCCTGCCACTTGCCGTCCAGAAGATCGTCAAATGTTTTCGGTACGTCGGCCGACTTTACCAATTCCGTATTGTAGAGAACGCCCACCGGCGTGACTCGCATGGCGGTAAGTTGACCATCCTTGTCTTTGAACTTGGCGGGAAAGTTAGCCGCCGCCGGAGGCGTGTACCTGGCATATACATTTTCCGCTTTGCCCAGCGCCAGCGGACCGCGCGCGCCGATAACCACATCGAAGTTCGGCTTGCCGGCGCGCCATTCGGTGAGTACGCGGTCGATGACCTTGGTCGCGTCGGCGCGCCAGTATTCGACCTTGATCCCGTACTGCGCTTCGAAGCCCTTCTGAATCAGCGTCATGACTTGCGGCACGATAGTGCCGTAAATCATCAGCTTTCCTTCTTTCTTGGCGGCATCGAGGTTAACCGGCTGGGCGCCCAGGGGCGCGCCGAATAGCCACAATGAGGCGACTGCCACTATACTGAATCGCACGGCTGTCAGGTTCATAAATCGAAACCTCCTCGGTTAGACGATAGGTGGACCAATCTATTTAATGCATGCGTCGTAGAAATAAAACTCTCCGCGATTTAGCCCGCCAGCGCACGCGCCATGAGAACGACTTGCCTGCGCGCTTCTTGAGTGCCGGTGGGTAGCAGGATCGGCAGATTGAGACCGCCGGCAATGAAGGACGCCAATTGTTTTCGGCAATCAGCCGCCGTGCCGGCGATGGAATGGGCATGCACGACGTCGTCGCTGATGAATTTCTTTGCCGCCTCCCAATCGCGCTTCGCCACCGCGGCGGCGAGTCCTTGCTGATCGATTGTGCCGCCGCCGAGGCGGATATTGTCGGCGTGATGCACGTTGCGGAATATATAGGCGAGGAACAGCTTGTTGGCCTCCACCGCTTCTCTGGGATCGTTGGACACGGCCGCCGTTACAAACCCGGCGACATCGCACTGATCGAGACTCTTCCCCGCCTTCGTTGCACCGGCTTTGACTTCATCCACGCAACGCGCAATATAACCCGGCGAACAGCCGCCGGAGAGAAGAACGCCGTCGCCGATCTCGCCGCCGAGGCGGAGCATGAGCGGGCGCACCGCGGTGATATACATGGGAATCGCCGCCGCCGGCGCGAAGCCCATCTTGGCGCCGTTGATCTGAAACACCTTGCCTTGAATATTCACCGCCGCGCCCCTGAGATAGCGGCGCAAGATCTCGACGTACTCGCGCATGGTTTGCAGCGGATGGGGCGATTCCATGCCTGCTTCTTTGAGCGCCGCGGCGTTGCCGGTGCCCGGACTGGCGAGCACGCGGCCGGGCGCAAACTCATCCATGGTCGCAATCGACATGGCGGTGATGATCGGATTGCGCGAATACGGGCTCATCGGCGCCGCCGCGACTTTGATATTTTTAGTCGACGCCAACAACGCCATTGAAGTCGTCATGGAATCGCGAAAGCAAAGATGATCCGACATCCAGAGAGAATGCATGCCGGCTTCGTCGGCGAGCTTGGCCAGCTCGATCATTTCCTGAATGGAATAGAAACCGTCAAAACATAAACCAATACGCATAAATATTCTCCCAAGTCATTCGTGATCGTGGATCGTGCTCGTGTTCGTACAGATTGACGTGTCACGCTCCACGGCATGATCACGATGGGCTGATCCGCCAACCGTTAAAATCCATTCTCAAGAATCTTCGGCAGGTCCTCCGCCCTTGTGCCCGCGAGCCCCATCTTCTCGAGAGTCAGCCCCTCGGCGCGGAAATCCACCGCGAGAGCCGTCGCTGCCAGCGCGATCAGCGCATCCATGACCGGCGTTTTGAAGCCAAACAATTTACCGATCTCCGCCATCGGCACGAGCCCAAAGCCAATATCCTCTCTAATGTAGCGATGATCGAGCGAAGGCGGCGACTTGATCGTCATGTTCGGTTCGCTTTCGCGAATCGCCTGGTACGCCGATCCGCTGGCGCGGCCCGCATCGGTCGTGAGCCCGGCTTGATGAAAAATATCGACGAAGCGGAGCGGTTCGAGGCCCAGCGCCCGCACGATTGCCAAGCGCTCGCCGTCCACCGCATCGATCCACCTGCCGACCGAAGGCGTGATGCCTTCGGCGTACCAGAGAAAATCGCCGCCGCTCTTTTCGATCCATCCCGTGTTGCCAAGCATACCGGCGGGATGCATGATCGCGTTGATGTTCGACAATCCGGTTTCCAGCACATTCGCCGCCGCAATGACATTGGGAAATACACTCTGCAATTCGTTGACGAGATTTTCTGTTTGCCTGCCCGGAAACGCCGCGCAGCGAAGATTGCTGGTACGCCGGTAGATCTCCACTTTTCCCGGTTCCGGCATGCGGCAGATATAAGTCAGCGTCACCGTCTCGCAGATTTGCACCCGCGCTTTACAACCGAGTTGCTTTAACAGGTTGGCAAAATGAAGCGAGCCGCCGGTGTGACCCGGGTTGAGGAGTATGCGCTGGCCATCGCTTAAATATTTCGCCAAATTCTTGGCGAGGTATTCGTGGCCGACCGCCGGCGTCGCGATGACGATCAAATCGACGCCCTGCACCACCGGCGGCAGGTGCGGGCTCATGAAATAGGGCGCCGCGGTCGTGTGCTGGCCGGCCTCGATCAACTCAATCTCGCCGCGCCGGGCGAGCTTCGCGATGGTGCTTTCCGAGCGCGAGAACAAACGCACTTGGAAGCCGCGCAAAGTCAGATCCGCGGCGGCCGCGCATCCGCCGTTGCCGGCTCCCAACACTGCGATCTTCTTGATGGACATTGAACTGGATTGATTGCGCTCTTTGCGCTTGAATTCCCCCTCCTCGTTCCTCCCCCGCATCGCGGGGGAGGATGAAGGTGGGGGCACGACTTTGCAGTTAAAATCTAACTAACTAACCGATCCGGTACAGCTTCAGTTTCTCTTCGTCCAGCTCGATGCCGAGGCCGGGCTTGGAAGAAACGATCACGTCGCCGTCAGCGTAGGCGAACGGTTCCTGAATGATATCGTCCTGATAATAAATCCCGGCGATGCCGCCTTTGCCTTTTCCTTTGGGCGTTGACACCGGCACGACGCAGCCATAGGTCACTACGCCGGTGGACGCAGCGAGATGAATGTTGGCCGCGTTGCCGACTCCGGTTTCCACCGAACCGTTCACGTTGCATCGGAGCCCGGCCGCTTCGGCCACCGCCGCCACTTTCTTGGCCTTGAACATGCCGCCGGGCTTGGTCGTGTAGATCGAAATGACGTCGGCGGCTTTTTTCTGCACGATCTCGATAATATCCTGCGGCGTCCAGGCGCTTTCATCCGCCATGATCGGCGTATCGACCCGGCGCGTCACTTCCGCCATCTGGTCGAGCCCCTCCACCGGTTGTTCCATATAAAGCAGATTGTACTCTTCCATCGCTTTGGTAATTTTCACCGCGGCTTTGGCCGTCGGATAGCCCTGATTGGCATCCACGCAGATATTCAAGTCCGGGCCGATCGCCTTGCGGATCTGCTTGACCAACTCGACGTCGCGCTTCTGATCGACGCCGCACTTGAGCTTGATCGTCTTCACCCCTTCCGATTTCGCAAGCTTCGCCTCTTCCACCGCTTTCTCGGTTTCCATCAATCCGAGACTATGCGCAATCGGAATACGCTCGCGAAACAATCCGCCGAGCAGCACATAGGCCGGAACTTTCAGCGCCTTGCCGACCACGTCGTAGAGCGCCGCGTCGATGGCTGCCTTGCAATAGGGATATCCTTTCACGGCCTTGTCCATCAGCGCGTGAACCGACTCGAAGCGGCTCGGGTCCTGGCCGGCCAACGCCGGCGCGAGGATGTCGTTGATAATATGCAGGGTCGTTTGCGGCGTTTCGCCGAAATACTTGCCGTGGTCGCCGCCCCAGTCCTTGAGCACCGGCGCTTCGCCGAGGCCGATCAAGCCTTCATCGGTGTGAAGTTTGATGATGACGTACACGCCGATGGGCGTGGTCAAGCTGGCCCACTGGTGCACACGCCGGGTCGGCAGGCGAATCGGGATAGTTTCAATCTTAGTGATTTTCATTTAACTCCGACAATTCCGAATTCCCTCGCCCATTCCGATGCATTCCGATGGGAGAGTGATAGGGTGAGGCCCTCCTTTTTCAACCCACTCGCATCAACTTATCCGTCGGCGTGACATCGGAAAGCAACTCGCAGCCGTTTTCGCTCACGCAAAACATGTCCTTGTTCTGCATGCCGAAACGGCCCGGAATGTAGACCAGCGGCTCGAAGGCGCCGACCATGCCGGCTTCGATGGTCTCGTTGCCGTAGCGGCCCATGTAAGGCTCTTCGTGCAGATGGAGTCCGATGCCGTGGGCGACGAAACTGATCGGCTCGAAACCGAGCTCGCTGAATTTTTGCAGAAACTTTCGATACACCTCGGGGCAGCTCGCGCCGGGCTTGATCAAATCCATCACCAGATACTTGCACTCGCTCAGGTTCGACCAGATCTTGTACTGCTCCGGCGTGGCGTCTCCCACCACCGCCGTGCGGCAAACGCCGGTGAGATAGCCGCTCTTCTGGCCGAAGATTTCCATGCGAATGATGTCGCCCTTTTGCAGCTTGCGATCCGTCGGGCCGACGTTGGGAAACTGGCTGCGCTCGCCGGAGGCGATGATCATGAGCTTGTAGCTTTCCGCGCCGCCGCCGAAGAGCGAAGTCAGCAGGGTTGCGGCCAGCTCCATCTCGCTCATCCCCACCTTTGCCGACGTGAGCGCATCGCCCAGCGCTTTGTCGGTGAGTTTGCTGAGCGAACGAAGCAACGCCAATTCGTTCGGCGTCTTGACCTGCCGCGCTTTGTTGAAAGTCGGGTCGGCCGCCACCCATTGAACGTCCGGAAGATTCCGGTGCAGCGTGGCAAAATCTTTCGCCGGCAGGAATTCCAATTCGATGCCAATTTTGCCCCGGTCGAGTTTCAAGTCCTTCAACGCGTCGGCGACCTTGTCCATCGGATCGTCGGTGAACTCGCGGTAGATGCGCAGATCGTCGATCCCCGCGTGCGCCTTCACCGTCGTCGCTTCCATGTCGATGGCGATCATGGAAATTTGCCCGTCGGAAGTAATGATCACGGCCGCGTGCCGCCAGCGCATCAACGATTGCGAGGGCACGACAAAACCCGAAACGTAGGTGACATTTTCCGGCGAAGTGGCGATGATCGCGTCGAGACCCTGGTCAGCGATCCGCCGCTTCAGTCGGGTGATAATTTCCTGGTCCATGATGATTGGCTGCGAGAATAACGGTTGGTCGGAAGAGCGTCAACCCAACCCTCGATTCGCCTCTCATAAATCGTTTAATCTCACTGCGGCGCTTTGCTTTTCCTCAATACCCACTCCACCGCCGGATTGCCGCGATCGTCTTGCACGCGCATAAGGATTTCCTGACCGTTTAACTTTCCCCAATAGTAGTTCTTGCGCTCCCGGCTCTCGCCGCCGGAAACTTCCTCGTACCGGAGATAGAATGAAATCGTCTCGCCCTGGATCCGGCCTTCCTCAATTCCCCGTTTTACGCCTAGAAATCCAGCGGTGCCGAAAAGCTTGTTGCCCTCGGGCTGAAAGAAAAACGGTTCTTTGTATGTTGCGCCCCAGCCATAGGTTACGTCCCCCGCCCATGAACCCGTGAACACGGCGGCGAATGCTTCAACTTGGGTGTCGCCGTCGGGTTGCCGTCTGCGAGACTCCCACCAGACGGCGAAGGAGATCAACAGAATGATCAGCGGTATTTTCCAGATCAGCCGGCGCAAACGCTTTTTGCGCAACTTCGTCCGCTGCTCCTCCAGTTCGTTGTGTCTGCGCCTGGCCAAATTGGGAAGCTTTTCGAGCGCGCCGATCAAATGGTCCGTGTCGCGCTGAAAGTCCTGATCGCTGATGGTTAGAGCATTGCGGCGCGCCAGATCTTTCAAGTCAGCGCGCAGCTCGTCCTCTTTGGGTACCGCGGCGCCACCGACCAGAGCCGGAATGACCAGCACGCCCCGCTGTAATGCCATCGCCGCTTCAAGCCCGACAAAATCGTTGGGGTCGCTCAGACGCAATTGCCCCTGGGCGTTGCGCGCCGTCAGCCAATTCTTGCCGATGACCACCACCATCGCGTCGCACGAGCCCACTTTAGCGTCGATGTGCGACACGAAATCGGCGCCGGGCGGAATATCGTCCACGTCCATGAACACCTGATCGGCGCCGAAGTGCGCCGACAGCCGGTCGTACAAGCGGCCGGCGTAAGCCGCGCTATCTTCCCGGCGGTAGCAGATAAATATTCCGGACATGAGAGATGGAGAATTCGACGGGTCTTTTTACCGTGCGAGTATAGCGGCTTTCCCTTTCAAATGCCCGTCAATCCGGGGTGTGTTAACACCCAATTTCTTCGGTAAGAGAGATAGCCCCTGCAACTGGCAAATGGAATGCCCGCCTCATCGTTCCAGTTGGCGTTGATCCGGTTTGCCGCTATAAGAGATTCATTAGCGTGGAGGAACCTCATGGGCCCAACCAACAGCGCCGATCCCATGGCACCGATACCGATTCCCCCGCAGGCGCCGGCCAAGGAAGCCATGGCCGCGCTGCCGGACACTCGTTTGGGATATTGGGACACCGGCGGCTCGGGACAGCCGATCGTGCTGCTCCATCCGGCGTCGGGCAGCGCGCTGGTCTGGCTCTACCAGCAGCCGGTGTTCGCCGCGGCCGGCTACCGGGTCATCGCCTACTCGCGACGCAACTACTACAATTCCGATCTCGCGCCCGCGGATAATCCCGGCAGCGCTTCGGTGGACCTGCAGAACTTTATCGAGGTGCTCGGGCTCGACAAGTTTCATATTGTCAGCTCGGCGGCTGGCGGCAGTGTCGCCGCGGACTATGCGTTGTCCCATCCTGAACGGCTGCTGAGCCTGACCGTATCGAGCAACAACCTCGCGGCCGCCAACGGTTACATCGCCGACGCCGCGGCCACGATGCACTCGAAGGAATGGGACGATCTGCCGCGCTGGTTTCGCGAGTTGGGGCCATCCTATCGCGGCGCCAATCCCGCGGGCGTTGCCAAGTGGACCGAGCTCAACGAAATTTCCGAGACCGGCAAGGGCGCCCGGCAAAAACCGGTCAACGTCGTGACGCCGGAGAAGCTGGCGACATTGAAAGCGCGGATCCTGCTGATAACCGGCGCAGCCGATATGTTCACGCCGCCGTCGATCATGCGCATGATCGCCCGCCACGTGCCCGATAACGAGGTCGTCATCGTGCCGGAGTGCGGCCATTCGCCGTACTGGGAGCAACCGGAGTTTTTCAATCGCACGGTGCTCGGATTCATCGGTCGCCGTAAATAACTTCGCGACTCAAAACTAGATTCACCACAGAGGCGCACCCAAGTGCGAAACTTCCCTGCCGCATTCTTAGCCATGCCAAACGGGAATCCATGCCCGGGCAACGATCAAGCCAGGGGGACGACCCGGTCACCCTGTTAGCATCGCTATTTTGCAAAATCGAGAACGGTTGGCGCTTCCTTTCCTAAAGTTAGCGATCAAATACCAATCGATCAACGGGTTCGGGTCTCCATCTACCCAGGGAGAAGGGCTTCCAGGGATGCTTCAGTTCGCTTGGCGTATTCCTTGCTCAGTCTCCGAGTGGGTGATGCCGAACAACCAGATAAAGGAGCCCAACTT
Source organism: uncultured Pseudomonadota bacterium (assembly GCA_946478635.1). The sequence continues at coordinate 1,275 of CAMLCX010000070.1, read as the reverse complement.
GAGCACTGCAACCGCCAGTACGATACCTTTGGAAACGTCGACGTCCTGTAATAATCAGGCGACGCAAGCAAAACCGACGTATAAGTCGGTGCCGAATGGCCACAAGGTGTTATCCGAAGGTAAATATTACAAGTTGATTGCAGATCTTGAAGCGGTGTTGCTTGAGATAAGCACGGACGGGGTCGGTTTCAACACCCCAGACGGCAAAATTAGTTCCTCGACGCTCGAGAATTGGGCTGGGCATCTGCGAGATGCGCTTGAGGCGCTTTCCAAAGCACAGTAAATCCATCCCCCTGAATGGAAATTCTTCGGGCACTCGAACTTCTGAGCCTCGCGGCTCGATCTAAAGGGCTTGAACGATCTGAATACGCCCGGGCCAGTCACACATCTTCAAGCTTTTGACGATGCCACCGAGTAATCGTGTGTGGCCCCGGCTCGAATCGGCCATTGTGATTGTCCCGGCTGAACACACAAGCACCGCTGGCGCCTTCCAAAGTAACGCCGGATTCCAGGTAGTCGATGGCGCATGACGGGTCGCCGCGAGCGGCGTTTAGCGCCGCAACGCAATGTGCCATGCCATCCCAGCCAAAGGCGTGATTCGCCGTCGGCATAGTTACCCCGCTCGCTGCCATCGCTTGGAAAAACTCCCGCTGCGCCGGCGTTTGGCTGCCGTTTCGATGAAACATGTCGACGAACCAGCATTCACCCGGCTGATCGCCCAGCGACGTCAAGAAACTCTCTCGTAAAAGCGAGCGCCCGAACAGAAGCGGAATATCCAGCGCCGTGTTTCTGACCGTTTGCGTAATCCGCAGCGCTCTCGGCTCGCTGTAAAAGATCACGTAAATCAAGTCAGGCTTCCATCCGCCTGCAAATGGGACGCTTTCTTCCGTGGACGCAGGTTCGACTCGCGTGTCCATGCCGCGGCTCTTTAACACAATCTCCATGGTCGAAGCGACACGGCTTTGAAACTCTGTCCGGTCATGGAGCAGAAGAATGCGCCGTCGATTGGTTTTTGCGATGAGTGCAGCGACGGCGGCGGTAGTCTGGCTGGTCGGCAGTCCAATGTGAAACAGCTGCCTTCGTCCCTGCCAAACGATAGGGTTATTGTTGGCGACGAAGCACAGGAGATTCGACTTCGCTGCCAATTCGCCAAGGTGGGTCGACTCGGGAACGTTGGTCGCTCCGATCACCGCCGAAACCTGATCCTGCCAAAGCGCGAGCTTTCTTGCGAGATCGCCGCTATCATCGCGCTGAAAGACGTCTGCCGTAGCGACA
>CAMLCX010000069.1 GCA_946478635.1 uncultured Pseudomonadota bacterium | reverse complement strand
CCCGTCTCCCGCCGCCGGCCAATCGATCAACTACAAAGTCGTGCCGATTCTTCAACCGATGAAAGATAGGGCCGCCACGCCGGATTTCGCTTTGATGACTCCGGAGGGGAAAAAGCTTTCGCTGAAGGAGTTTCGCGGCAGAATTGTGTTGCTGAATTTCTGGGCCACCTGGTGCGTGCCCTGTCGCGAAGAAATGCCGGCATTGGAAAAACTCTATCAAGAGTACAAGCACAAGAATTTTGTCGTGCTCGCCATCGCCGTCAAAGATCGCAAACAAGATGCGATCGATTTCGTCAAGGAACTGAAAATTTCCTACCCCATCGCCTTCGATCCCGACGCGCAGGTCGGAACGCTTTATGGCGCGTGGGGATTGCCGGCGACCTACTTGATCGGCCCGAAGGGGGAAGGCTTGGCGCGCGGCTGGGGACCGGCCGAGTGGTACAACCAGGCCTCACGCAGGCTGATTCAAGATCTCGTTGATGGCAAAAGATGACCGACGTTAACGTTTTCGTCGCCTTTGCTGCTGGCATTTTTTCCTTCCTCTCTCCCTGCGTGCTGCCGTTGATTCCGTCTTATCTGTCGTTCGTATCCGGCGTGTCGCTGGACGAAATGCGTAGCGAGCAAGCGCGTTCGCGCGTGCGCTGGCGCGTGGTGTTGAACTCGCTGGCGTTCATCGCCGGATTTTCTTTGGTGTTTATTTCGCTCGGCGCCTCGGCGAGTTTTCTCGGCGGGCTTTTCCTTAATTATCGAAATACCATTCGCATCGTTGGCGGTATGGTTATCCTGGTCGTCGGCCTCTATCTGGTGGGAGCGTTCAAAATCGCCGCGCTCGAACGCTATTTGCAGTTCGACTTGAAAGACAAGCCGGCCGGCTATCTTGGCTCGGTCCTGGTCGGCATCACTTTCGCAGTCGCCTGGACGCCGTGTGTGGGACCGATTTTGGGGGCTACGCTGGCGCTCGCCAGCACGACAGAGGATGTGGGCCGGGGCATGGTTCTGCTGACCAGCTATGCAGCCGGATTGGCGCTGCCGTTTTTCTTGAGCGCGCTGGCGATCAACTCCTTTTTACAATTATCCCGGCAGATGCGCGGCTATATCCAAATCATTCATATCGCCGGTGGCATGCTCCTGATCCTCGTCGGTCTTCTGCTCATGACCGATTACATGACACTGCTCAATGCCTACGTGCTGAGATTGACGCCGCAATGGTTGCTGCAGCGCCTCTGATGATCGTTCTTGATTCTCGCTTGTTTGACCCCCTATCGGCTAAATGTTAATTTTTTTAGACCTTTCTGTGTCAGGTTGAGGTGCGCATCGAGTCCAATCGCCACAACGGAGTAACGATGGAAGAAAGCATTCGCGAGATTCTCAAAGCCATCGGTGAAGACCCCGATCGCGAAGGTCTGGCCAAAACGCCGCAACGGGTGACCCAGGCGCTGACTTTCTTGACCCGCGGTTATCAGATGGATCCGGCGAAGGTCATCAATGATGCGCTTTTTACCGAAGACTACGAAGAGATGATCGTGCAGAAGGACATCGACTTCTACTCGCTTTGCGAGCACCATCTGCTGCCTTTTTTCGGCAAGGCGCACGTGGCCTACATACCGCACCATAAGATCGTCGGCATTTCCAAGCTCGCCCGCTTGGTGGACGTTTACGCGCGCCGCCTGCAGGTGCAAGAACGCATGACCAATCAGATCGCCACGATCATCATGGAAAAACTCGACGCGCTCGGCGTCGCCGTCGTCATCGAAGCGGAGCACCTGTGCATGCGCATGCGCGGCGTCGAAAAGCAAAACTCCTATGTGATCACCAGCAGCCTGCTGGGCGCCTTTCGGACCCGCCAGGACACCCGCAGTGAATTCATGAACCTGATCCGCCACAAGATCTGAGCGAGGAACGGATGGAAATACGATTTCGCGACGCGCACCCCGAGCGCATCAAAACCGGATTGCTTGTCATTCCGGTTCGTGAAAAGCGCCTCGAAGATGCGCACATTCGCGCTCTCGACCGTTCGCTCCGCGGCAATCTGCGCGCGCGCATCCAAAAAACCAAATTTACCGGAGCCGAAGGAAGCGCTCTACTCTACACCAGCGCCGGCTTTCTGCCGGCCGCTCAATTGCTGTTAATCGGCCTCGGCCGCGAAGCCGAGCCGGGCAGTGAAACCTGGAGAAAAACCGGCGCGCGCGCGCACAAAGAAGCCGCCGCCATCGGCGCGGAGGACATGGCGCTACTTTTTGTGCCTGAGAGAAATAGCGAGAGCGCCGCGGCGGCGCTCGTCGAAGGCGCGCTCCTTGCCGGTTATCAATTCAATAAGTATCGATCCAACGCCAAGGCGGCGGCGGGGATAAAGCTGTTCACGCTGTTCAGGCCCGGACTGATGCCATTCGCCGCGTTACAGAAAGCCGTTGACAAAGCCCAAGCGATCGTCCCCGGAGTCTTTTTGGCGCGCGATCTCATCAATGAACCGCCCTCGGTGGCAACGGCGTGTTTTTTGGGCGAGCAGGCCGCGCGTCATTGCCGCGGCCGCGGTCTCAGCGTTGAAGTTTGGGGCAAAAAGAAAATTGCGACGATGAAGCTTGCCGGGCTCCTGGCGGTCAATCGCGGCAGCCACGAAGAACCAAGATTTATTAAAATTCACTACAAACCTGCCGGGAAACCGAAGAAAAGGGTTGCGCTGATCGGCAAAGGCATCACCTTTGACTCGGGCGGTCTTTCGCTCAAGCCGTCAAAATCCATGGAAACCATGAAGCTCGACATGGCGGGCGGCGCCGCGGTCATCGCGACCATGAGTTGTTTACCGAAACTCGGGCTCGATGTCGAAGTCACCGGCTATGTGCCGACGACAGATAATCTGCCCGGGCATAATGCGCAGAAGCCGGGCGACATCATTCATTATCTGAACGGCAAGACCATCGAGGTGCTCAATACCGATGCTGAGGGGCGTTTGATCTTGGCCGACGCTCTCGCCCTTGCCGCACAGCAGAAGCCCGACTACATGATCAATCTGGCAACTCTCACTGGCGCCTGCATGGTCGCCCTCGGCACCCAGGTCGGCGGGCTTTTCAGCAACAATCAGCCGCTCGCCGACGCGCTTTTGCGCGGCGCGGGAGAAACCGGCGAAAAGCTTTGGCAGTTGCCGCTGGTCAAAGAGTACAAAGAATCGATCAAGAGCAGCGTTGCCGACATGAAGAACATTGGCGGCGCGCATGGCGGCGCGATCGTCGCAGCGCTCATCTTACAGGAATTCGTCGCCGACGTGCCGTGGGCGCATCTCGATATCGCCGGGCCGGCGTTTGCCGAAGGCGACAATTTATTTTGTCCGAAGGGCGGTACCGGTTTCGGCGTGCGCACTTTGATCAATTTTCTTTCGGCTTTGTAAGGAGGAAATCATGGGGAAGGTTACCGAGGTGGGAGACAACAATTTCGAGACGGAAGTGCTGCAATCGGCCGTACCGGTGCTGGTCGATTTCTGGGCGCCCTGGTGCGGCCCGTGCAAGTCCATCGCACCCATCGTCGAAGAAATCGCCGGCGAATACGAAGGTAAATTAAAAGTAACGAAGCTGAATGTGGATGACCACCCAGTGACAGCGACTCGCTTTGGCATTCGGGGTATTCCGAATCTCATCATTCTCAAAGGTGGCGTGGTAAAGGAACAGATCATTGGCGTCGTGCCGAAAGCAAAGTTAGTGAACGCCATCGAAAAAGCGTTGCAGTAGTTCTACAAGTCACGCCGCCAGAATTGTCCGGCCGCCTGCGTCGGATGACCGCGAAAGCATTCGGTCATTCGATCGGCGGCCGTCGTTTTTTGACATTCCGCAATTAAGTTTTGGTAAACGCCCTCTATTAGAGATTGTGTTTGGAGAATCAGAGCCGGAGGGACGACGAATCGAGAAATGGCGTCCACCGACTTAGAAAACATACCGCCGCATGCTGACGTTCATCATCACGCCCATGGCGAACATCATGGAAGCGAGCGCCGAACCGCCGTAGCTCACCATCGGCAGGGGAACGCCGACGACGGGCATCACTCCGGCAACCATGGCAACGTTGATCAGCACGTGCCAGAAAACGATCGCGACCATGCCGAATACCAGGAGCGCGCCGAAGCGATCCTTGGCGCGCTGCACCAGGCGGATGCAATAGGCGATCATGATGAAGTAGAGCAGCAATAGGATCGCGCAACCGAAAAATCCCCACTCTTCGGAAAACACCGCGAAGATAAAATCCGTATGTTGCGCCGGTAAGAAGTCGAGACGGTTTTGCGTGCCGTGTAAAAAGCCCTTGCCAAACACCCGGCCGGACCCGATGGCGATCTGCGATTGAATCACATGATAGCCCGCTCCCAAAGGATCGCGGTCAGGGTCAAGAAAAGTCAGGATGCGATTGCGTTGATAGGTTTTTAGGAAATGCCAAGCGATGGGCAATAGGGCCAGTCCCGCTCCAACCAGGTATGCGAAGGATCGAAGACGCAACCCACCCATCAAAATGATGCTGATGAAGACGGTGCCGAGAATGATTGCCGTGCCCAGATCCGGTTGGATGAGGGTCAAAACGACCAACGGGGTAACGAGCAGAAACGGCACCCAAAGATCACGCAGATAATAGCCGCGCGCGGGTTCGTCGGACTGAAAGTATTTGGCCATGACGAGCACAATGGCAAGCTTTGACGGTTCCGACGGCTGCAACCGAAAAAACCCCAAATTGATCCATCGTTGCGAGCCACCGCCGGTGTGGCCGACGGCCATCACCAAGACCAACAACACCAGCATCATGCCGTAAAACGGATATGCCAACCGGTCAATATAGTGGTAATCAAAGCTCAGCGCGATGAACATGGCGATTAACCCGAGCCCGAACCAGGTGACTTGTCTTCCCGGCAAAGCTCCCGCATGGCCGCTATCCAAGTCGAAATTGGCGCTGTAGATCGTCATCACGCCGACGGCGACAAACGCCAGGCACAGCAAAAACAGCGTCCAATCGAAGTGCGAGATGAGACGCCGATCAATTTGCACGGGTTGCTCCTTCAGCGCGCACTTCCTGCTTGGTCTCCGTGGCGGGTTTTTGCATCTCGATGAACTTCTCGTAAACCTTTTTCGCCATGGGTGCTGCCGCCTCGCCGCCGTGCCCGCCGTGCTCAACCAAAACGGCGATGGCGACCTGCGGTTTTTCCACCGGCGCGTAGGATACGAACCAGGCGTGATCGCGGTTGAAGTAACTCAAGTGTTCGCTCTTGAGATAGCCGCCTTTCATTTCAACGACCTGCGCCGTGCCGGTCTTGCCGGCGACGAGAACAGCTGGCGACCTCGCGGCCCCGCCGGTGCCGCCGGGTCCGTTGACCACGTCAGCCAACGCCTTCTGCACGCGGTTAATCGTGTCGGCCTTAAGCTCGATCGTGCGAATCAACTCCGGCCCGTACTCACGCACCGTGGCACCGTCCAAAGATTCGACCTTGCTCACGAGGTAAGGGCGGTAAAGTTTGCCGCCGTTGGCCACCGCGGCCATCATGTTGGCGAGCTGTAGCGGAGTGACCGTGACGTAGCCCTGGCCGATGGCTACGGAAACCGTTTCGCCCGGGAACCAGGGTTGGTGGAATCTTTTTCTTTTCCATTCCGTGTCCGGAATGGTGCCGGCTCGCTCGTCATCGAGAGCAATTCCGGTTTTTTCTCCAAGCCCGAAGGCGCGCGCCCATTTGGCGATCCGGTCGATGCCCAGCTTCGGTCCGAGCTGATAAAAATAGGTATCGCAGGACTCGACGATCGCCCTGTGCAGGTTGACCGCGCCATGACCGCCCTTTTTCCAGTCGCGAAATTGCCGGTTGCCAAACGGGAAGAAACCGGGATCCTGAATGTAAGCCTCGGGTTGAACGACTCCTTCTTCGAGGCCGGCAATGGCCATAATAATCTTGAACGTTGAACCTGGCGGATACTGTCCCTGAGTGGCGCGATTGCTGAGCGGGCGGAGCTGATCTTTAATGAGCCCGCTCCACTCTTCGGATTTGACGCCGCGCGCGAAAATATTCGGATCGAAAGCCGGCGTGCTCGCGAGCGCAAGAATCGCCCCGCTGCTGACGTCAAGCGCAACAATTGTCCCTTCCTTACCCTTGAGCGCCTCGTAGGCGGTTGCCTGAAGCTCGCGGTCCAAGGTCAGATGCACCGTATAACCGGGAACGTCCGTAACTTCGTGCAGCACGCGCACGCGCCGGCCGAGGGCGTCGACTTCGACCTGCTGGCCGCCGCTTTGGCCGCGCAGCAACTCTTCCCAACGCCGCTCGAGACCGTATTGGCCGATTTCGTCGCCGACGGCATAGCCCTGATCTCTCAAAATCTTGAGCTGCCGCGGGTTGATTTCTCCCAAGTATCCCAGAATATGCGCTGCCATCGGGCCGTCCGCGTAGCTGCGCCGCGGCCGGGCGCGCAAGCTGATGCCGGGTAGTTCGAGCTGATGGGTTTCGACGGCGACCACCGCCGACCAGTCGACATCGCGCCCAAGCACCATCTCATCGAAGGCGGCCCGGCCTTTGCCCTCTTCAAATATTTTAAACAGTTCATTTTCATCGCGTTTGAGATAGCGCGCCAAGAGGCGCAACGTCTCTTGCGGTTCGGAGGCGTCTTCGGGAACAAAGATGAGATCGAATGAAGGGCGGCTGTCGACCATCAGCTGGCCCTGCCGGTCAAAGATCATGCCGCGCGTTCCCGCCACGCGTTTAATGCGGATGCGGTTATTTTCCGATAAAAACGTATATCGTTCACCGGAGATGACTTGCAGAAAGACCAGGCGGCTGATCAGCCCGAGAAATGACAGGGCGAGAATGACGTAGAGCAGGCGGGCGCGCCAGCGCAGCTCCGGCGCGCCGTCTTGTTTATTGATTTCCGCAAGCGTTGCCATGACCGCTAAACTACGGCGCCGAATTTCTTGAAATAATTCTCGCAGCGCCGGAACAGGGAAAATAACAGCGGCGCAAGCGCCGCCGCCCAAAGAGCCTCACCAATTATATACCGTCCCGCGCCCATCCAGAAACCCTCCGTTCTGAGAAAAATGACCCAGACCAGCACCATCGCCAATCCTTTAACCAGCGCGGCAAACAGTACGATCAGGGAACTGACGACCGGGTGGTGGAGCCAGATCGTACGGGAGCTGAAATAGACCGACAAAAAGACCAGCGTCATAGCGAAGGCATTGAACCCCAGCATGCGGCTGGAAGCGACGTCCACCGCATAACCCAAGACAAAAGAACCCATTGCGGCGCCCGTTGTCGGATGATGCAAGCCGAGGTAGACGCACAAAACCAACACGAGGTCCGGCACCACGGGACCAAACGGCAACAGATGCAGGAAGGTGGATTGGAGCAGAATGAGAAAAATCCCGATGAAAAAATACAAAAGAAAAAGTCTCATGGAAAGTCGCTGGCGGCTACGGCCCTAGACTCAGTTTTTTTCCGTGCTATTCGCCGCCGAGACGACCAGGACGTCTTCGACGCGCGCGGCTTGGACCGCCGGAAGAACTTCGATGAACTGGAACAAACCGATATGTTGTTTCAGCACTTTGATCACGGCACCGACCATCATGCCTTTGGGAAACACACCGTCCGTTCCCGACGTGATCAACCGATCGCCTTCTTGCACGTCCTCACTCCGTTTCACGTATTTGAGCACGGTGCCATTCTCCAGCGATCCGGAAACGATGCCGCGCGCGCGTGTGCGCTGAACCAGCACGTCGATGCCGCTGTTGGGATCGGTCAGCAACAAAACTTTCGCCGTGCGCGGCGTCACGGCAACCACCTGGCCGACGACACCGAGAGGGGTGACTACGGCCATGCCTTTGCGCACGCCGTCGGCGCTGCCTTTATTGAGCTGACAACTTTGAAACCAGCTGGTCGCGCTGTTGGCAATGATCGATGCGGTGATCGCCGTACCGGATAAGTGACTGCGCAGGTCGAGCAGCTGCTTCAGGCTGCTGTTGGTCGCCTGGGCCTCGAGGAGTTTTTGCCTTTCGATCTCGAGAGTCTGAACGCGTTTCCTGAGTCGCGCGTTTTCCGATCGGAATCCCGCCAGAGTGTCATAGTAATCCTGTAGCCCGCCGATCCAGCTGACCGTCCCCTGCGCGGCGATTTGCAGCGGGCGCATGATCCACATGAGCACGGCGCCGAGCGGCTCGTTCTTCAATTGGCCGCGCGCGCTGGCGCTGATGATATAAATCGATAAAACGAGACAAAAACAGCAGCTGAGCGGGACTTGATTTCTACGCAGAAAAGCGAGCATGGCAGGCTCGATGGTCACCAACACCAACCATCAGGATGGATGCCGACGTCAGCTTAATGAACGGCCACCTCTCTCAAGAGTGAAATCTCATCCAGGGCCTTGCCCGCCCCCATCACGACGGCCGTGAGCGGATCGTCGGCCATCATCACCGGCAGCCCGGTCTCTTCGCGCAGCAAGATATCCAAGTTTCGTAGGAGAGCCCCGCCGCCGGCCAGAACGATGCCGCGATCGACAATGTCGGAGGCGAGCTCTGGCGGCGTGCGTTCGAGGGAAAGACGCACTGCTTCGACGATTTGATTGATCGGCTCGAGCAGGGAATCGCGAATCTCTTCATCCGTGATAACGACCGTTTTAGGCACGCCGGCGACTAAATCCCGCCCTTTGATTTCCATGGTCTGCACTTCATCGCTGGGGTACGCCGAGCCGATGGTAATCTTGATCAGCTCGGCAGTGCGCTCGCCGACAAGCAGGTTATACTTGCGTTTGATAAATTGCGCGATGGCTTCGTCCATCTTGTCGCCACCCACCCGCACCGATCGGGAAAAAACGATTCCCGACAGTGAGATCACCGCAACTTCCGTCGTCCCACCGCCAATGTCGACAATCATATTTCCGGTAGGTTCGGTAATCGGCAAGCCGGCGCCGATGGCTGCCGCCATCGGCTCCTCGATCAAATAAACTTCGCGCGCGCCGGCCGACTCGGCCGATTCACGCACGGCGCGCTTTTCGACCTCGGTGATGCCGAACGGCACCCCGACGATGATGCGAGGGCGCACCAACGTGCGGCGATTGTGAACTTTGTGGATGAAGTAACGCAGCATCGCTTCGGTGATCTCGAAATCGGCGATGACGCCGTCTTTAAGCGGTCGGATCGCGACAATGCTTCCGGGAGTGCGCCCCAACATCCGCTTGGCTTCCGCGCCCACCGCCAGCACCTTTTTTCCGCCACGCTCGTTGCGTTGCTGCACCGCCACCACGGAAGGCTCATTGCATACGATGCCTTGATTCTTGACGTAAATCAGAGTGTTGGCGGTTCCCAGATCGATCGCAAGATCGTTGGAAAAGACGCCGAAAAGGGCATCGAACATCACAAACTCCTTCTTATGCGGCGAAAAAAACTGACTTAAGCAACGAAAAAGTAACAGATTTGGATGGAGCAAGCAAGAAAATGAATAAATTTGCGAGAAATCGTTCTATCGGAACGCGGCGAGTTTGCATTGGTGAACACCATTTTCTATCATACCTGGACTTTTTTGACCGAATTTCTACGAGAGGTCCGCGCATCAATGCTGGATTTTTTACGCAAGCGAAAACGCAATTGGGTCATTATTTTGTTTCTCGGCGCCATCATTGTAAGTTTTGCGCTGTTTGTTGGCAGCGGTAAATTTCGCGATCCGGCCCGCGCCGACGTGGCCGAGATCAACGGCGAACCCATCACCCAGCGCGAATTCGCGCTTCAATACGAGCGCGAAGTCCAGCGCTACCGCGAGCTTCTCAAGGGGTCGTTAACACCGGAGATGGTCAAGGGTCTCAACATCAAAGGCAACTTGATTGAATCGTTGATCCAGAAAAAACTCGTGCTCCAGGAAGCGCGCCGTCTCGGCCTTACCGCAACCGACGACGATCTTGCCAATCATCTCGCCCAGGCACCGGAGTTTCAAATAGGCGGGCGGTTCAGCAAAGAGCGCTATTTGCAGCTTCTCCAAGCGAATCGACTTCTGCCCGGCCAATTCGAAGAAGATCAGCGCGAGCAGTTGACCGTCCAGCGGGTTTACAGCGTGGTTCTCGACGCCGTTCATGTCACCGATGCCGAGGTGCGCGAACGCTATCGCATCGAGCAGGAAAAGATCAATCTGCATTTCCTAAAGCTGCCGATCGGCGATTTCGCGTCCCAGGTGAAACTCACCGACGACGACATCAAAAAATACTATGAGCGGAATAGGGATTCGTTCAAAGAACCGTTAAGGATACAGATCGAATATCTTTCCTATCCCTTCGACCAGTACACCTCGGCAGTCGGAGTGAGCGAAAAGGAAATCGAGGAATATTACAAGACAAATCTGAACACCCAGTTTCACAAGCCAAAAGAAGCCAAAGTTCGTTATATCTCGATCGGCACGGGGCCGGCCGATGACCAACAAAAACTAGCGAACCACGCCCATGCCGCCGCGGTGGTTAAGGATGCGCGCGCCGGCAAAGACTTTGCTGCTCTCGCGAAACGAGAGTCGAACGATCCCACGGCGGCCAAAGGTGGCGATATCGGTTGGGTTGCGGCAGGACAATTGCCGCCGCTCATGGAGAAGACTATTTTCAGTCTGCCCAAAGGGGCGGTGAGCGATCCGATCGAATCCCCCGCCGGTTTTCAAATTTTCAAAGTGGAGGACATCAAGGAAGAGAAAACATTGACGCTCAAGGAAGCCAGCGCTGAAATCACCAAGACTTTGAAAACCGACAAGGCAAAACGCGAGGCGGCTAAACTGGCCGATAGCGATCGCGAAAAAGCGCTGTCCGGCAGCACCTTCAATGATCTCGCTCAGGCAAGCCGCGCCTCACTCAAACTCACAAGCTTGTTTGCCAACGGTCAAATCGTGCCGGAGATCGGCGAGAATCAAGAATTTTACAAGAACGCATTCGCGCTGGGTGCGAAGGACACGAGCCCCATCGTCGAAGGCAAGGATGCGTATTATTTGTTGCGCCTCAAACAACGCAAGGAACCCGCGGTGCCCCCGCTGGAGAGCGTCAGCGGACAGATCGAGAAGGCGCTCAAGGAATCCAAGGCCTACGAAGCGGCGCTCCAACGTGGCAACGAACTCCTCGATCAACTCAAAAAAGAAAGAGACCTTGTCAAAGTGGCGCAGTCAAACAATTTAAAACTCGACGAGACCGGCCTGTTTTTGCGCAGTGCGCAGCAGATACCTAAAGTTGGCGATCTGGCGGAAATGAGAGCAGGGCCGATCACCCTGTCGGAGCAAAAACCCATCCCGGACAAGCTCTACAGCCAAAAGGACGCGGTTTACATTCTGGCGTTTAAGGAAGGCCGGGGCGCCGACATGGAGCAGTTCGAAAAGGATAAGGAGTCGATCAAAAAACAAACGGTCGCCGAAAACCGGCAGCACGCCCTCGTCAAGTTCATGGAAGGGCTGAAGAGCAAGGCAAAGATCAATCTCAACACGGCTTTCCTCGAGGAGAGTTAACAAGTTCCCCGCGAGGCGCGCGCATTTGCTCGCGCTTCGAAGCATCCGGGATTTTTTCAATCATTCGCTTTGAGCATCTCGTCATGCAAATCGTCTTAGTTCGCCACGGCGCCACCGACTGGAATCTACAAGGACGATGCCAGGGATCGTCCGATCGGACCCTGAGCGATGCCGGCATCCGGCAGGCTGAGCAAACTGCCGCGCTGCTCGGCAAGGAAAATCTCCATGCGATTTATTCAAGCCATTTGCAACGCGCGCGCCAGACCGCCGAGCTGATCAGCGAGCCACATGATTTACCGGTGCTGGTCGAGGAGGAGCTGCGCGAACTGGATCATGGCGAGCTCGAGGGGCTTACGTTCAACGAAATCAAGACCCGGTATGCCGAGTTCCTGGCGCGCTGGCGCACCGAACCGGCGGAGATCCGGGTGCCCGGCGGCGAGCGGCTCGCCGACGTCGCCGAACGGGCATGGAGCGGCTTGAATCAAATCGTGCGGCGCCATCTCGAAGCAGAACACATCGTCGTCGTCAGTCACAACTTCCCCATTTTGGGCATCGTCTGCCGCATCACCGGAACACACCTGAACGACTACCGCACCTTTCACCTCGATCCGGGCAGCGTCACGCGTTTGAGCCACGACGCGGCGAGCGGCTGGTCGATCACCCACGTCAATAGCCGGGAGTTTTCCGCTCCATCAGTCGATTCCCAAACGTAACCGCGGTCGTCAACCCTTTTCTTGGCCACGCGACGTTATCGCAACGGCCACGAACAGCGCCGCCAAAAGCAGGTAAGCGAAAAAAAACTCGGGCGCGGCCATGAAACCAAAGCGGCTGGTGATGCCTCCCGGCGTAACATCGTAGGCGTGAATAATGCCAAAACTTGAAAGCAGGGCGGCGGCCAGCGCCCACGTGGCGGCGCGCGCGAATTGCCGTTCGATCAGCGCCACGCCGATCGCCGCGAGAATCATCGAGGTGAAAATGAAGCCGCGCTCGAGCGAAATCATACCGTGGATCGCAATGCTTTCCTGAGTGAATTTGCCCAGACCAACCTGAAACAGTGAAGTTCCCCCGGCTCGTAGGCCGGTCTCAACCATCATCAATCCCCAACCCGCCAGCGCCGGTACGATGCCCAATGCCACGGCCGGCGCATGTTCCCTGGGAGTTTCCTGAAATGCCTGGGCGACGATGATGATACCGATGTAAAGAAGAATCCCTACGCCGGCTTCGAGTGGTATGAGTCCAAGCACGGACTGAATGGATCCGGTGAGACACAGCGCGCTGATAAAGATCCCATTCAACGCCGAATAACCGGAGCGCGCGCCGAGCCGCTTCCAACCCGGATGGCCGATGTAAATTGTCGTCGGAAACACGCTGCCGAACAATGCGGCGACGACCGAACCGATGCCATTGGCCATGAGCGAAGGGAACGTTCGAAAGCGGTCGCCGGCGGCCTCGGCGCTTTCGATGTTTTGCAGCGAGCCGACCACGTTAAATATTCCCATCGGCAAAATCACCGAAAAATAATTAAGAAACGCCGGATTCATGAGCGCTTCCCAGAGCGATCCTCCGGCGAATGCGGGGAGAGAAAGCGACGGGTTGATCGCGAGCGCCTTCCCATTCATGGTGCCGAGCGCCCAACCCAGCGCTGTTCCAATCGCGATCGCCACCATGCCTCCCGGCAAACCGAACGGCAATCTTTGATGCGAGAAGTAGGCGATGAAAATCACCGCCATCGGGACAAGCGCAACCAGCGGCTGGGCGAAAATCTTGAACGTGAAGTCCATGGAGATGAACGTGATCGCGATCCCCGCCAAAGCGGACAGGAGCGCCGCGCGCGGCGTCACCCGGCGCACGGCCTCGGCGACGAATGCGCCGGCAATTTCAATGACTCCGTTCAAAAAGCACGCCACCAGCCCCACCTTCCATGCCCAAACCGGATCGTTGGTTTCCTGAACGATCGGCAGCATGATGAAAAAGACATACGCAAAGAGACTAACGGTGTTGATGCCGTAGGGCAGCGCCGTGATATCCTCGCGCCCGGTTTCCCGCGCGAGCCGGCGCGCCTGCCAGGCATAAAAAAAATTGCCAACGAGAATCGAAATCGCCGCGCCGGGCAGGATCCTGCCAAAAATATATTCGTCCGGCAGCCGGATCAGTTCGCGGCACAGCGTGACGATCAATATCAATTGAATAAGATTGTCGATCATCAGACCGAAAAAGCCGTCGAGATCCTTGCGCACAAACCAGGGCGGGTTAAAAGAAGTTTGGGGCATATAGCGAATTCCCGGGTAAAAATTTTGGCCGAATGTAGCCGCCGCCGTTGTTCTCTGTCAAACGGAAGAGTTATCTGCGGTTAGAAATCAGCGGCGGCAAAAGATGGTAAAGCCGTTCTCGATCACAAATTCGAGATCCAGTACAGAACGAATAGAGCGGCGAGAATGACGAGCAGAGTGGACCACCCGATGCCAGGGCCTTGGGAACCGGGTTCGCCGTGCGGACCGTCCTCCAGACTCTGGCGGTAGTAGATCCCGCCGCGCCCGACGTGAACATACTTTTTCCCCTTTGCGTTGATCCCCACGCGCGCGCCCTTGACCCCCGCCGACATCCCGACACCGGACTTGCTCAGGTTGAAGCGAAGCGGACCCAGCTTAAAGCTCTTTCGAATGTAGAAACCCATCGAACCACCTAATCGCGACTTTGACCTAGCACTGCGCCCTCTCGGTCAGAATTGATAACCGCGCACCACCCAGTAGTGCCAGTCCCCAACCGCCTCTCTGGTTGTCGCATCCGCCCCCCTTGGTTCCAATTGTGACAGTGGCACCGCCAGTCTGCGGTCACTCCACCGCACGCGAACAAACATTTTGGATTCACACTCCGTTTCGGGAGCCATCCCCACGACAGCAACATCTTCCCCGACCCGCAACGGGGAGATCTCGCGCTTGGATTTGCAGCGAGCTTTGAAGGGGAATTTCAGCCTATCCTCAAGGTAGCAATACCAACTCATCGCCCGCTCCTCGGCGTTGTACGCGTCGACGACGACTTCCATTTCAATCCGTCGCTCGCG
>CAMLCX010000068.1 GCA_946478635.1 uncultured Pseudomonadota bacterium | reverse complement strand
CGCCAAGTTCGGAATAATTCGCGAGGAAATTTAAAACCTAATTGTTTTTATCTTATCCGACCTTTGCGCCCTTCGCGGCCCTTCGACTTCGCTCAGGACATGCTTTGCGAGAGAATACTCCGAGGTTCGATTGCAGCTTGGCCAGGGGCAGGTCCTTGGCGGAGACTATACCCCGGATAAAGCACCAACAACGTGAGACACTACACTAGCACAGAAGATTTTGCACATGCCACCGGCCGGTCGAAGCGAGATGTGGCGTCGCCAGGGCGAAGCCGGATTCACGCCTAAACGCTTGATCTCGGCTGCGTGAACTGCTGATCAGAAACGGCGGTGGCAACAGGTGCAGCTCGCTCTTTGACGCCCACCGGGCACGATCCCAGGCTTTCACCTCTGGATGTCTCGTGCCCGTTTCAGGGTTGACCGTGAGCGGCGTTGTGAAAGGTAGGTAACCGCAAGCGGACAAAAGGTTCATCGAGCAGCGAATATTATAGCGGTGGAGCTTTGACGACGACGGTGGAATCGATGCTCGCAATCGTCGGCCGGCCGCACTTGGCCATGGTGATTTCGATTTCTTCGCGGAGAATTTCCAAAACGCGAACCACGCCCTTCTCCCCGTCGACGGCGAGTCCCCAAAAGAGCGGCCGGCCGATGAAAACGGCTTTGGCTCCCAGAGCGATCGCTTTGACAACGTCGGCGCCGCGCCGAATGCCGCCGTCCAGATAGACTTCCAGTTTGCCTTTCGCCGCCGCCACCGCTTCGGGCAAAACTTCGACCGTGGCCAGGGTGTTATCCAGATGCCGGCCGCCGTGATTGGAAACGATCACTCCGTCGGCGCCCGCTTCGATGCACAGCTCCACGTCTTCGCCGGTCATAATGCCTTTGGCAAGGACCGGCAATCCGGCCGCGGCTTTGATCCATTCGAGATCTTGCCATGTCGCGGCGGGATCCGAGCCCTCACCCGCGCGACCCGCGGGCCGCGGCGTTTCAGCGCCTGTCTTTGGATAGTTGATACCCCGGGTGCGCCGGTAGTTGTTGCGAATGTTGCGCTCGCGCTTGGGCGGCCATTGGGAATCGAGGGTGACGACCACCGCCTCGTAGCCATTGTCTCTGGAGCGCTTGAGCCAGTCTTTGGTCATCTCTTTGTCGCGGAACGGATACATCTGCACCCAGAGATGGCCCTTGGCTGATTTCGCCAGGTCTTCGAAAGATGTGTTGGAATTTGCGCTCACGGCAAGCACCGTGCCGCAGGCGGTTGCGGCGCGATAGGTCGCGAGCTCGCCGTCCGGATGGGCGCGCCTGTGAGCCCCGCAAGGCGCGATCATCACCGGCAGGTTCACTCTAGTTCCCAGGACGGTGGTGGAAAGATCGAGCGTGCTCACGTTGCGCAAGACCCGCGGGCGCAGCGCCCACGATGCGTAGGCGCGGCGATTGCGGTCGATGCTGATCTCATCGGTGGCGCCGCCGGCGATGTAGTCGTATTCTTCCTTCGGCAAACGCTCCTTGGCAACATCTTCGAATTCGAAGAGATTAATCGGCTGCGGGCTCGTGGTCATCAATCCTCCGAGGCAATCATGTAGGGTTCAAAAAGTTCCAACCGGTCAAAACGTTCAAGTCGTCTTCAGGCTGCGGTACCAGCGCAATTGTACCTATGAGGGCGAATCGTATGGGCCGGTCGTCCCTCCCACGCGTCCTCACCGACACGCGCTCTCATGACAGCACCGAAACAACGCTCTTTTTAGAATCAGATCAGTTATACAGCTTCCTGATATAGCCGCTGTCATCGATATCTTTGACGTAGTGCAAATCCCACAGCGCGAGTGGATTGTATTCTTTGATTTCCGGAGCGCGTTTCACCGCGAGCGCGAAGACATTTTGAATCGCTTCGATGGACGGATAAGGCGCGCTTTCCAGCGACGCCGCTTGGTTTTCGTAAAAGCAGTCCCACTCCTCGTCGCCGTGCATCTTGAGCAGGTCTGAACAGTGCTTTTGCACGACCTTCAATGTGTCGGCTTTATTGGTTTTGTAGAAGTGGATACCGTCGACCAACGCCATGATCAACCCGCGACATTCTTCCTCATGATTGTTCACGTAGGTTGTGGTCGTGGTCAGCGTCACCCCTTCGATCATCGCCATGGACGGCAGCTCGATGATTTTGGCGCCGAATTTCAGCGCGCGAAGTCGATCCACGGCGCGGATAAAGCTGGCGTCATACTTACCTTCGGTGACCTCCCGCGCGCGCTCGGCGCCCTTTTTGCCGTTTTCGACTAATTCAACATCGCGCCCTTCTTCCAGCCCATGCTGCTTGAGATAGAGCCAGACGTTGAGTCCGGTGTGACCGTCGAAGTCGTCCATCACCACTTTTTTGCCTTTGAGATCTTGCAAACCATTGACGCCTTTGCCGCAGACCAAAAAGTTTTCGCGCCATGAATTGTTGCTCTGGGCGATATGCACGTAGGGATCGCCGTTGAGCGCTTTGCGCGCGTACAGATTATGGTGATTGCCAGAAACCACGTCGAGATCGCCGGCCTTCAGGCCTTCAGCGGCACGCTTGCGCTGTCCTTCCAACGATCCCATCTCCATTTCCAGTCCGTGTTTGCTGAGAAAGCCGCATTCCTCCATCACCTTCCACAACGGTACATGACTCGGCGCGCGATAGTGAATTCTGATTTTTTTTGCCATGAGTTTCCTTTCTGTTTGCTAAAGAGTTCAAAAAGTTCAAGACGTTCAAATCGCTCAAGACGTTTGATCCTCGGAGGTTTTTCGGATGGTAAATGAAACCGAAATCGATGCCATCCGAACGGCTTGAACGTTTTGAACGTTTGGAACGGCTATTTCCCCTTTAATACCTGCCAAACCTTGTTCCGATACTCGTGCCGACCGGTGACGATCCAATTCCAATCGGTATCGTCAAAATACTTGACGCCCTTCTTCGGCAAATTGCCCGGATTGAGATTGGACTCGTCGATGTCCGTGCGCATGCTCACCGAACCGTACCCGCGCGCATAAATTCCCAAACCTTCTCTGGAGAGAATCCAGTTGGCGAACAATTGCGCGGCTTTTGGATTTGGCGCCCGATTGGCAACGGTGAGCATCCAGGGCGAACCATTGATCGAACCCGGCATATCGACGAGCTCAAACATTTCAAGAATCTTGAAGCCCTCTTTGACCAGCGGGCGCACGTCGTCTTCGCGGCAATTCAAGCAAATCGGCTGGGTGCCGCGCGCGAGCCAGTCCGACATCTGCCGGCGCTCACGCGTGCGCACGGTTTTTTGCTCGATGTAGAGTTTGCGCACGAAGTCTTCGCCGAGATCATGATAGAATCTTGCCGCGGCATTTGACCCCGAGCCCGTGGTCGTCGGATCTTCCGAGGAAATCTTGCCGCGCCACTTCGGGTTGAGCAGATCTTTCGCGGTGCGCATCTCTTCCGGTTTCACATGATCCGTATTGATGAACAGAAAAGTCGCCACGCTGCTAAACGCACGCACCGCATAACGCTCTTCAGGATCGGCAAACCAGATCTTGCCAAGCTTCCACTTCGCGCCGTCGGCCACCTCCGGCATGATGAGCAACGGCCTGAGTGGATCGATTATTTTTTCGCCGTACAGCGTGACTGCCGTGGTGTCCGGCCCGGCGAGATACACGTCGATACTATAGATTCCCGATGCGCGCTCGGTTTTCACGCGCGCGCTGATTTCGCTCGAGCGCCCGGCGAGCAACTCGATGCCAATGCCATAGCGCTCTTTGAATTTCGGAATGATCTCGTTGCGCATGACCGGATCAGGCGAGCCGGCCACCACCACCTTGCCCTCTTTCTTGGCGGCGTCCACCAGGGCGCTCCATTCTTTGTCGCTTGCCTTGGTTTGCGCCAAAGTCGGCGCGACCCACGCAACCAATATAAGAAACGTTACGATCGTTCGCATATATCCTCCAATTCGGCGTCGCTCATTGCAATCCCGACAAGCGCAGCCCGAGTCTGCGACCAGCGAGCATCATCAGGCAGATGATTGCGGTGATCAGCAATCCGAGCGCGGCGCCGCGTTCCAACTCGCCGGTCACGCTGTACTCGAGCAATAAGATAGCCAGAGGCCGCGACTGGTGGCTGTAAAGTAGCACGGGAGTGCTGATGCTGGTCAAGGCGCCGCCGAAATTCATCAAACCGACAGCGCCGGCGATCGGGGCGAGCAGCGGCAGCAGAATTTTCCGATAAGTGTACCACCACGAAGCGCCGGTCACCCGCGCGGCTTCTTCGAGATCAGCTCCCAGTTGAAGAAATCCCGCGCGGAACGCCTGGGTCGCCACCGGGCTGTCGCTCAGCATGAGCGCGAAGGCGATCCCCCACACCGTGCCGTAAAAAAAGAATCGGAGCGGGGTCGCGAGAAACAGCCATAGCACTCCCAAGCCCAACAGTATGCCCGGGAGAACGTGCGGCAACCAGCAAAGTCCTTCCAAAGCCGGCGCAAAGACGGCGCGGCGTGAAACCAACAAATACGCCACGCTGGAATAGAGGAAGATCCCCCCTACCGTGGTGATCGAGGCGATTATCAAACTATTCTTCAGCGCGATCAGAAAAATGGGATCGGTCAGAAGATTCTGCCAATGCGCCAGAGTAAAAGGAGAAGTAATGCTAAAAAATCCATAGCGGCGCATAAATGACCCGATGACTAAAAAGACCAGCGGCAAAATCGTCATCACGGCGATGTAAAGTAAACAGCCCGCCAGTGCGGCATAACGCCAGCGACCAAGTTTCACACGCGCGATGGAATAACCCTGACCGGTAACGACAGTGAACTTTCGCTTGCCGCTGAGAAAACGCCAATAGAAAAACAACAGCAGGCCGAGAATGATGATAAAGATCGAACCTAAAGCCGTCGCTTCGCCATAGGATGCCGGCTCGCGGCGAATGTAATCGTAGATGCGCGTTGAATAGACATAGATCCCCGCCGGCGTGCCAAGCAGCAACTCGGTGTTGAACGACTGGAGACCGCGAATGAAGCTCAGCACCGCAACCGCCAAAATCATCGGCGCCAACAGCGGCAGCGTCACGCGGCGGAGCATCGCCAATGTATCCGCGCCTGCCACACGCGCCGCCTCTTCCAACGCGGCGCCCAGCCGGCGGAACACCGGCGTTAAGAGAATCACCTTGAACCAAATGCCGCCCGCCGAAGTGTGCACCCAGACGATGCCCCAGAAGCTATAGGGATTGAACAGCGGGCCGTCGATGAGCGGCAATTGGCGCGCGAGCGTATTCAAAAAGCCGTAATTGGGATCGAGCAACAAGATCCAGGCGAGCGTCAATGGAAAATCGGGAATGAAAAACGCAAGCCAGCAGATAAATTCGATAGCGTTGCCGCCCGGCATGTCCGTGCGCGCGATCAACCAGGCAAATACCACCGCGATCGCCATTGCGGGCACCAAACGAACGGCCGATAGCAAAAAACTCATCCACAAGGCGTCCAGCGTCGCGCCATCGCCAAAGGCGCGGATCCAATTGCCCAGGCCATACACCGCCACCCTGCCAGGAGGCGATAGATTGAAACTTCCAGCGATCAAGAACAGCAACGGCAGCCCCATGGCGACGGCGAAAAAAAGTAGCATCAAGATCTCCGCCGCGCGATGAGGACGCCAACGAAATCGCGAGCTGGAAATCTCTACGAGCGTGGAATGCGTGCTCATCGGATTTTTCAGCGCGGCTGCACGCTCAGACAGGACGGCTCCATGCAAAGACGGATCTTGGAACCGGGGCTGTAGCGTTCTCTTTTCGGCGCGCATAACACCAGCTGCGCGCCGGCCGCGCGCACAAGGTATTCGAAACGGTCGCCGAGATAGTCGACCTGCTCGATAACGGCATCGATCTGGTTTCGGTCGAGGCGTGCCGCGGGCAGGATCTGTATATCCTCCGGCCGGGCGCTCACTCGCACTGCCGAACCGTCGTCCAAAGAATCGAGACGGTGCGCATTGATTTCGAGGCGCGTCCCGTCGGCCAGTTCCACCCAATGTTCACCGGCGGTTTTTTTTAGCGTTCCGTCGAGCGCTATGGTCCGGCCAAGGAAATCGGCGACGAAGGAGTTGGCCGGTTTCTCGTAGACTTCTTCCGGCTTTCCCACCTGTTCGAAACGGCCGTGATGTACCACGGCGATACGATCGGACAACGTCATGGCTTCGGTCTGATCGTGGGTCACGTAGAGGATCGTGAGATGGAGACTTCGTTGCAGCGCGCGCAGCTCGAAGCGCATCTGTTCGCGCAGTTTGGCGTCGAGATTGGAAAGCGGTTCATCGAGCAGCAATAACGCCGGCTCATAAACCAGCGCGCGGGCCAGCGCCACGCGCTGCTGTTGGCCGCCGGAGAGTTGCGTGGCGCCGCGCTCCGACAAACCGCCAAGCCCGACGCTCTCGAGTACCTGAGCAACCCGCTGGCGGATTGAATCGCTTGGCTCCCGGCGCACGCGCAGCGGAAAGGCGACGTTTTCGAATACCGTCAGGTGCGGCCAGATCGCATACGACTGAAACACCATGCCGAGCTGGCGCTTTTCCGGCGCTAAAAAAACTCCGCGCTCCGGCGCGGCCACCTGTGCGCCATCAATCAAGATCTCGCCGCCATCCGGCTCTTCCAAGCCTGCAGCCAGGCGCAGCGTCGTCGTTTTGCCGCAACCTGAGGGGCCCAGGAGCGTAAAAATTTCACCGGGGAAAATCGCGAAGCTAACGCCGTCGACAGCGTTAACAGCCTGGAACCGTTTTAAAACTCCGCGAAATTCGAGGACCGCCGGGACCATGAATGTCGAGGCTAGACGGGCTCTTCGTCGAGCAGCTTGCAGTAGTAGCGCCAGTTCGAGTTCGCGTGCACCGATCGGGTGCTGGGGCGCGCTTTGCCGACAAGAATCTCGATGTCTTCAGGCGGGATCGGCCGTGGCGTGCCGAGCAACGCAGCGCGATAATTGATTTCGGCGGCATCGTTCAGCTTGATCGCGGTCAAAGTGGCTTCTTCGACGGCGGATCCCGCCGTGGTGATGCCGTGACCGCGCATCAAACAGCTCTGCTTGTTGCCCATGGCTTTGGCAAATTCCTCGCCGAGTTGTTCATTGGAAACCGTGATGCTGCGCGGATACGTTGCCAGCCCATCGGTCAGCAGACGCAAACCCGACGGATCGTAGGCTCCGTAGAGAGGCAGCAAGGGTTTGTCGCAAATCGTAAACAGCACCACTGTCAAAGGATGAACGTGCACGACGCAGTGCACGTCCGGCCGGGTCTTATAAAGCCAGGTATGAATGAACACTTCCTGCGGTGTTTCCAGGCCGTCATCGCCGACGACTTTCTTACCTTGAAAATCGACGGTGATGATATCGCGCCCGCTGACGAAGCGCAGTCCGGATTCCTCCGGACCGCGCGCCTTGATCAGCACTCGATCTTCGCCGGGAACACGCGCGCTCACATGCCCGCTCGGCTCCTTGGTCAAATTGAGTTTGCCGAGCACCCGGCAGGATTGCGCGACCAATTCGCGCAGTCTGGAAACGTCGGTCATAAAATTTGTCCCTAAAAAGAATTAATCCGGGCGTCGATTTGACGCCGGTGAAAGGATCATATGCGTCACACTTTGCTATGGCAAGTGAAAGATTCTTGGCGGATTGATTCGGTTTCGATCGCGTTCCATGCAGGGCAGCCCCCTGTGTCTGCCCTCGCCAATACGGGCGATCACTCGTGGCACCATGGTAAAAAAAACGAGCCCCCCGGAGGGAAACTAGAGGGGCTCGGTTGCGCCGGCGGCGGTTACTCGTTTACAGCGCGGGGAGCGCGATCTTGGCCGATTTGCGCGATGGACTCCATCAGATGAGTATCGATAAATGGATTATTTTGAGCATCGCGAATAATGCCCATTGGATCTTGCCCGCGCTGAACTTTTTTAATCTCGCGGAACATCACTGCACGCAACAGGATGATGCCGCGATCGGTGCTGGTTAATCTTTCGGTGGTGCGGTCACAGATCGGTCCCTGAGTTTCCCAAGCCATGTGGTCTTGCGCCTGGACCGCATCCATACGGAATCGCGTGTACGGGTGCAACGCATCGGGCGGATTCTTATACGGCTTGATATACTCCACCGGCGGCTCGTCATCCTCGATGATCTCGCCATTTTCACTCGGAAAAAAACGAACGAAATAAATTTTGGTGTGCGTGTCGTCCATCGGCACCCGGATTTGGCCGACATTGCCCTGGCGCAAAATGTTAGGGAAGATGACCGGATGTTCGTCGATGATGCCGTTTCTATAGGTGCGCCGCTTCATCAAGCCGTAGCCAACTTCGTAAAAGTCGAATTCCTGGACGTCATCGGTCAATCCCCGCGTGCTGTCCTGAATCGGCCGGCCGCGGTTGGCGGTATCCTGATGCAGAATCTGCAAGTGCGCCGGATCCATGGAGTTCTCCATCGCCTGGAACCAATTGCAGTCGAGTTGCGGCTGGATGAAAATCTTGCGCCGGCCGTCTTTGCGAAACCATATATCGAAGTTGGTGAATAGCGGCGCCGGCTGCGGGCCGAGATAGGCCCAGCACAGACCCACCAGTTCTTGCACCGGGTATGCTTTTTGTTTCACCGTCAGATGAAACTTGCTGTTGCATGGTTCGGCGGGAGTCTCCAAACAATTGCCTTGGGTATCGTACAACCAACCGTGGTACGGGCACGAAATGCCGCGCGCTTCGACGCGTCCGTAACTAAGCGAAACGCCCCGGTGCGCGCAACGGTCATCGATCAAACCGACGCGCCCGGACTTGTCACGAAAGAGTACGAGTGTTTCACCGAGAATGCGCACGAGTTGAGTGGGATTTTCCGCGGTAAGCTCGCTCGCAACCGCGACCGGAAACCAATAGCGCCGGAGCAGGTCACCTGCCGGAGAGCCGGGACCAACGCCAGTCAACATTTCATTTTCTTCTTTGGTCAGCATAGAAACCCCTACTCTCAATTTCGCCGAGCGACTGCCATGCAATGGCTAGGCTGTTTGATAATAGTCGATCAGGTTTCTCTTGCGCAAGACCTTTTGGCAAAATTTATTAAATAAATCAGCTAGTTAGCTAATGCCTAAAATATATATACGTTAACCATATGGCTAAAAATCAAAGCCTTTGGACTGGTGGATTTCCGCTATCCACATCGTGGGCATCGGTAAAGGAGAAACTTCCACGCAATTTGCGGGAGTCCCGGGGGCAGTAAAAGGCGAATGCAGGAAAAATTAAGACGCGGCTTTGCTTTGACTGGTCACGGAGCGCTCATTACCAAAAAGGCCGATCCGTTCGTTGATCACGCCGAGATCGATGACTTTGTTTTTTTCCGGATCGCGGATGACACCCATGGGTTCTAGCCCTTGCTGCACGCGCTCGATTTGTTCATGCAGGAGTTTTCTCAGCGCGATGACGCCTTCGTCGCCGACGCCGAGATGCTCCTGCGTGCGGTCCGCGCGCGCTCCCTGAGTTTCCCATGCCATCGAGTCCTGCGCCGGAATCATGTCCATCTTGTACTCGCGCGGGCCGGTCTTGAGCGGCGTGAAGCGAAAAGGCACCGGCGCATCCGCCGGCGACCTTTCGGACTCCATCGGCAAGAAATTCGCCCGAAACACCTGGGTATGGAAATCATCCACCGGCACGCGAATCTGCAAATTATGGCGGTGCCCGCTGCCCTCGTTATAGGGCGCCACGTGGCGCAATACGGTGGGAAAGAGCAACGGATGATCGTCCACGGCGGATTCGCCTCCGGTTGCCAACGACAACGTTGTCCGACGTTTTCGGATGCCGTACTCGAAGCGGATAAACTCGTGCTTCTCTGCATAGGTTTTCAACCGCGGCGCAAAACGCTCGGCATCGCCGTGGAGCCAATAAAGGTGTGACGGATCCACTGAGTTCTCCATCGGCTGCAGCCAGTTGCAGTCGATGATCGACTCCTTGACGATCCAGCGCCTGCCATGCTCCCAGACGAGCACATCCCAGCGCGGTAACAGTGGCGCGGGCGCCGGACCGAGATAGGCATAGATCAACCCGCCGAGATACTCCGCTGGATAAGCGACGTGCTTGATGCGGTCTTTGAATTTTCCCTCAGGAGGCTCGGCCGGCTGTTCGAGACACTTGCCGGCGCCATCGAATTTCCAGCCGTGATAGGGACAGCGGATACCTTCCTCTTCAACCCGGCCGAACGCGAGGGATGCCAAGCGGTGCGGGCAATGTTCGCCGACCAATCCGTACCGCCCCGCTTTATCGCGATAGATCACCAACTCCTCGCCGAGAATCTTCACGGCTCTGATGGGTTTTTCATCGGTTAGCTCTGCGGCAGCGGCCACGGGATGCCAGTAGCGGCGCAACAATTCGCCGCAGGGCGTGCCGCGGCTCACTTGTGTCAACAGAATATTTTCTTCGTGCGTGAGCATGTTATGACCTCACGATTGGCCTCATTAGAGCAGATCCTGGGTTCCCAATCCTCTCCCTTCCAGCAACCCAACACTCCATTGCTCCATCACTCCAATGTGGGCGGCTTCATTTTTTGTTCAACATCTGCTCGTAACCGAGCTTCTCGAGCATCTCTAGTCCGGAATACCCTTTGCGAATACCCGCGGCCATCTCTTGTTCTTTTTGATAAATCGTTTCCGCCGCCGCAACGACATCATTCTCTCTCTCTTTTGCAATGATCACGACGCCGCTACCGTCGGCGAGCACTAAATCACCGGGAAGGCACTGCACGCCGGCAAATTGGATTTCCTGGTTGAAGGATTCTTGCACCACCCGCCCGCGCGCCGTCATCGGCACGGCGCCGCGCGCGTAAACGGGAAAGCCCAACTCACGCGCCTCATCAATGTCGCGGGACGCGCCGTCGATCACGACGCCACTCAGGCCCTTCAACTTGGCCGAAAGCGCCAGCAAACCGCCCCAGCAGGAAAACTCCAGCTTGCCGCCATTGTCGATGACGATAATATCGCCGGGCTTTGCCGCCTCGATGGGCGCGGTGCCGAGATGCTGCGTCGGTTGCTGCAGTCCCGCCGGTTTTATTTTCATCGTCACCGCCCGCCCGGCTATTCGCGGGCATTGCCATAACGGCCCGACCCCCCACGTCGCGCCTTTCAGCCCCAAACTATCCAGCGCATCGGACACCGCGCAGGTATCAAGCTTCGCCAGCCTCTCGATGATCGCTTCTCTAGTCATCTACTTTCTCATGAGTCTGTATCTTGATCGGCACCTTCTTGCAGCGAACTGTCATCCCAACGAACGCGAAGGATCTGCTTTTGTTTAAACCGATGTTTATGAATCCTAATCAAAAACCCGAGACCCGAGACCCAAAAGCGCCCAACCCTTAGGTCCAATACGCAAACCCCATCCCGCAACCGGTCGCCGCCGGCGAACGATAAGTTGTCACATACTCAAAAAACTTGAGATCCCGGTTTTCCATGGCGCCGGCGAGCGCGACCCAATTAAGGATCTCTGAAGTGCCGCCGCGCAGCTTTTCACGCGGCAGGCGAAACAGGACTTCCGGCTTTTTGTTTTTCAGGCCGTCGATAACCATGGCGTCGATTTCCTCATCGATCACCACATGGCTCAGACCGCCCGATGCCATCAGCGCCACGCGTTTGTCGCTATTCCACGACTCGATCGCTTTCCGTACCGCCTGGCCGAACGCGTAGCATCGCTTCGGCGTCGGCTGGTTCGGCGGATAATAAGTGTTCACCATGACCGGCACCATCGGCAATCTGCTCCCAGGCAACACACGCCGGTAGAGAAAGCTGAAGGCGTGGCCGACGCCGATCTCTTCGCGCAACTTGTTGCAGCGCGCGATATCGAACTCGGCCTCGACCAAAGAGCGAATCAAATGATTCGCCAGGTCCTGTGCAGTTTCATACTCGGACGCGGTTTCCGCCCAGCCTTGGCGCTCCGCGTCTTTCCACCCCGAAGGCCGGTGCTTGTTATCCTTGACCACGGGCAGCGACTTGCCGTGATAGATGGCGAACATCGGCATATTCTCGTCGTGAAATTGTTCCTGTTGATCGTCGCCGAAAACAACCACCACATCGACGTTGGCCTTCTGCAGCGCGTCGCCGAGGTTTTTCACCGCTTTCAAACACGCTTCATCGCGCTCGCGAAACTTCTCGGGCGTTAGCTCCGCTGCCAGCCCCGGCTTCGCTCGCTTGAGCAACTCTGGATAATCCAGGCGCGGATCGGTCTCGTCCTTTTTTAACAGGTGATCCCAATCCTGCGCGCGAATGCTCAACTGCGGACTGTGCGATGTGCCGATACCGATTACGATTTCCGCCATACGGATTACTCCACCGTGTGAAGATTTCGCCGCTCTCTATGAAAAGACCTGATGAGTCTCTACAAGGAAGGTCTGGACCTGTCAAGGTTTAGGCCCGAGCGCGAAATGGCAGTGATGCGAGAAATTCGTGCTGCCAACTCCGATCACCCCGAGCGTTTTCTGATTCTATTTTCTCTTGGCCAGCAGGATGTCCTTGAGTTTGGCAACGGTGGCCGGCTTGATATCGTAGAGACCGGTGAGTGTCCTGGTGATCGTCGGTCCGTCCACCGGTTCGATATCCAGCTGCGAGCGCTTCGCCTCGGCGATGAGATCGCGGTCTTTGAAGGTTTTGATAAACGCCCGCTGCAACAGCTCGAGGCGGTCCTTCGCCATGCCCGGGGGCACGGAAAATGGAAATTGAGCGATATGCACATCATCGGCAATTTTTAACAGCTCACGCGCTTCCTCCGTCTTGGCGTAATTGCCCGCCAGCGGAATATGTTTGTGCTTTGGCTGCGACTTGCGCGCGACTTGTAAAACGGGAACGATTTTCTTGCTTTCATAGGCGCTTCGCCAAACCGTTTCCACCGTGCCCCACGAACCGCAGTAACCGTCGACTTCGCCTGACTCCACCGCCAGTCGCGCGTCCGCGCCGCCCTTGTATCCGTCGATGACGTCCATCGGCAAATTGAGCGCCGCTTTGAGCAGTTTGGGAATGTCGGACGTGCTGGTACCAGGGCCGATGGTAGAAATCTTTTGGGCCCGCTTGGCGTTGATCCAGTCTTCCATCTTGGCGATGCCGCTCTGCTGATTGAAGGTGCACACGGTATCGTAGGGGCTCGGAATGCCGAGATAGCCGAACCGCCGCCCATCGAACTGCGCCGCCTCGTTGCCCATGATTTGCTGCAACACTAACGGCGACGCCCAGGCGCCGATCGTCAATCCGTCCGGCTTGACCCGATTGTACAAGTGATTGGCTGCAATCAATCCGCCGGCGCCGGTCATGTTCTCGACGATCCTGGTCGGATTGCCCGGCAGATACCGGCCGATGTAACGGGCCAGCACGCGCGCATAGAGATCGAACGACCCGCCGGGCGAATAGCCAACGATGATCGTCACCGTCTTGTCTTTGTATTCCTGAGCGCTGACGGGCCATGGGCTACTGACAACTAAGCTGACGGCGAGTGCCAAGAGGCGCAATAGGTTCTGCATGGAAGTCTCCCTGTAAATCTCGACTCAACCGCGCCCGACGAATGGAATGGTTTTGCCTTCCGTCCGTTCCAGGTAGCGCACGAAAGTATATTTATTCTCGGCGAGGTCGGTGTTGGGCCGGGGAATCTCGCGGTGCAGCAGGCTCTCTTCGACCTTGCAAACAAAGAAAGCCAATTCAGCGCGGCTGAGCGCCGCCATTCCCTTGTTCTTGAAATCTTCGACGTCGTGAATCGTGTGCGCATTGGCGATGCCGGCGCTGCGCGCCATTCCAGCGAGGTCGGTGCCGCCCGCCGTGGCGGTCGGATAACTGATGCGGCTGCCGCTGTAAACGCCGTTGTCGAAGACATAAACCAGCAAATTTTTTGGACGCAGATTGCCGAGGGTCGCCAGATTGAACAGCGACAGCAGCACGCTGCCATCGGAATCGAGAGCGATCACTTTGCGGTGCGGCAAAGCCAGCGCCAAACCCGTCGCCACGCCGATGGCGCAGCCCATCATGCCGACCAGCAAATTGCCTTCGTGCTTCGACAAATGCGACCACTCGATACGCTGGCCGCTTTGCGAAGTGACCACCAGTTGATCGGTCATCTTGGCGGCAAGCAACTCGAGACATTCGTGGCGGATCATACGGAAAACTCCCCTGCGAACAGCAGCGCGAAGGGCGCGCGCGAGGCATTGGCTGCCCGCATTGCGTCGTTGATCTTGATTTCAAGGCCGTCGCCATCGTTCAGCAGCATGTGCTCGATGCCCAGCGCTTCGAGCGTCGGGACCGTGTGCCTGCCGATGGTGGCATAGAGAAAACTGTTGCGTTGGTCGGGCACGCCGCCCAGGTAGCCGATCACGAGCAGAATCGGCACGCCGAGCTGCTTGCCGATCGTCAGCAAGCTGTAGCTCGATACATAAATACCGGTGTTCTCCATGTACACTGCCGCCTGTTTGCCGCCCAAGGTTGCCCCCGCGGCGATCGTCACCGCTTCCTGCTCGCTCGCCGCGGCGATCAACTCCATTTGCGGATCGTCGCGAATCAACGGCACGATCTGACTCAAGCGCGTCTCCGGCAAGTAGGTGACAAA
>CAMLCX010000067.1 GCA_946478635.1 uncultured Pseudomonadota bacterium | reverse complement strand
AAAACCTGGCCCGAGGCCGAAGGCATCTCGGTGCCGGGCGGCGCGGCAATGGCGCTGCACGTTATTCCGGCTTTGGAAGAAGAATTCGGCAAACCGGCTTTCACCAATATGAGCGCCGAGGTGTGGAACGATCTCGTGCGCCCGGGCATTATCCCTCCGGTGCAGGGATGGGGCCGGTTGCTTGCAAACTCTCGCTAACGGGAAATGGGGCGCTAGCAGGTTGAGAGGGAGGTCTTGTTCCCGCCAGATTTAGTTGGCGGAATTCGCCGTCGACATCTCGACGCGTAACGAGAAGATACGCTTCTCGTAAACGTTCACTGCGCCGACATCGATAATTTGCCGGCTCAAGAGTTTGCCGGAGTCGCTGCGGATTTCCATCAAGACTTGATACTCCAGCGCATCGCCGCCGGGGTTTTGCAGCGTGCCTTCAACTAAAAGCGGGCAGGCGGTGAGTCTTGATCGTGGTTCGAAGCCGACTGTGTTGACCCGCAGCATGTGGTGGCAGATCGGACACGACACCGCGCTTTTGAGAATTTTGGCGCTGCAATGGGGGCAGCTGCGCGACTCGCCCACGGCCGATGCGCGACCGATCTTCATCCGCCCTTTCGATTCTTGTCGATGTCGAGCACTTGACCATTGACGAATTTGGCCGTCTCTGCGGCGCTCCAGCCAAACTCGACGTGACCGCGCATGCGCGAGCCGGCTGCCACGGTCAACGTGCTCGCTTTGAGATCGCCGACCATCTGCCCCGATTCGGTAAGCCTGACCTGACCGCTCGCGACGACGTTGCCATCCAACTCACCGCCCAGGGTGACATTGGCAGCATTGATTTTTGCGGCGAGACGAGCGCCTTTTTCGACATTCAAGTCGCCTTTGATATGAATATCGCCTTTGAAGTTGCCAGCGATGCGTATGTCGGAGTCGCCCTCGATTTTGCCTTCGATCGTAACGCCGGAGCCGAATACCGATTCCCGATTGATTTTCGGAGGACTCTCCTTAGGCACTGGGATAGCGGTTGCCTGAGTTGCCGGGGCCGGTGCCGTGGCAGGGGGTGGAGCCACGTTAGGCTTTTCACTGTTCTCCTCTGGCGTCGTCTGATTCCAAAGCGCCATTGATGACCTCCTTGGGCGAGTAGCCCGCTATCCATCGCAAACGATATGTTGCGAAACAAGCTTCTGAAGAAAAACCAGGTTAAATCCGTGCAAAGCAAGTGCCAGAAAGGGGTCGTGACCCCCCGTGCGCCCCGCGGCTGGAGTTGCCTTTGCCAATGATGTAAATGATGAAAACTAGGGAGATCCGAGTCTTATTTTCGCATCGCCTCGGACAAGCGCGCCGATCCGGTTACCGATGAATCGCGAGGCGTGAACACTATCGACCGAATTGTGTTGGAGAAGGACTATATCGAAGCGCAGGGATTGGCAGTCATGTTGGCGCGCGATGTGTTACCCACAAGCCGCGATAAAATTCTCAGAACCCAATGCCTAGTCCGATGGAGGCTCCGCGGCGGCGCTCGAAATCGCGCTCGAATTGCCGGCGTTCGTCGTCGCGGACTTTATCGAGCTCTTCTTCGAATTGCTTTCCGACCCATGCGCCGTTCTCGGTGAGCTGCTCTGAGCTAACGTCTTTGCCGGCGATGGCCGCCAGGTCCTGGTCGATCTGTTTGCGAATCCGATAAGTTGGATCCCAGTAGGCCTGAAAAGGCCTGGTCCTGTTCATATACTCGATCCAGTCGTAGAGACCCTTCATGCCGGCTTCAATTTCTTTTACCCCGCGCGATGGATCTCCGGTGCGCAGAAGCGTAAGGCCCAGATAGAGTTTTGCCAGGTTATCGTCTTTGTCCATTGCCAGAGCACGCTCGAGGGACTTGAGCGCATCCGGGTAGCGTTTGGTCTCGTATTGGGCGCGCCCGAGATAGGTCCAAACACTCTCGCGATAATTTTGGATAATGTTTACGTAGTTTGGATTCTGCTCCGCGACTCCATTTAAATAACTCACCGCCGTTGCCGGATCACCCACGAGCAGCGCGCGCCGGCCTGCTTGGAATTGTCCGCCCCCCGTCGCCGCGGCACAACCGGCGAAAAACACGATCAGAAACAGCGTCCGAACACGGCCTGCACCAACCATATGAATAAACGCTAGGACTTGGCCGCCATGATGTCAACGGTCAGCAAATGCCGCCCCTATTTGGATCAAGCTGCGGTTCGATCGCAAAATGACCCGGAGTTTGACTTGCTCCGCTCATCTAGGCTAACAGTCAACGCCAGCAAGTGGAGGTGGCACCTGAAGATCACGGATATCCGAGCGACGCTGCACCGCGTTCCCATCTCCGTCCCGTTGCTCAAAGAGCCCATCGTTACCAGCATCGTGTTCGTTACGGTCGAGACCGACCGCGGAATGGCCGGCCACGGTTTGACGCGCGGCTCACAACGCTTCGGGATTCGGGAATTCATCAACCGCGAAGCGGCGCCGTTTCTGCGCGGCAAAAATCCGCTCGAAACCGAAAGGATATGGAACCAACTCTACAAACAGTTTAACCCGCGCGCCCAGACCGGCATGTGGAGCTCGGCCGTGAGCGCCATCGACATTGCGCTCTGGGACATCAAAGGCAAGCATTATAACGAACCGGTATGGCGCCTGCTCGGCGGGGCGCAGAATCCCGTGCCTGCCTACGTCACTTTCGGCCTGAAACAATACAGTAAAGACCAACTCGTCGATGTCGCGACCCAACTTGTCGCTCAAGGAGAGAAGCGGCTCAAGATGGTGGTCGCCGTCGATCCGGAAAATCCCAAACTCGACGCCGAACGTGTGCGCGCGGTGCGTCTGGCGGTCGGCGACGAGGTCGAGTTGATGATCGACGCCAATTACCTTTTTTCTTTCAACCGCGCGCTGGAGCTCTGCAAACTGGTCGAGCCCTGCGGCATCACCTGGTTCGAAGAGCCGGTTTATCAGAACGACGCCGCGCTGCTCGCAGATTTGCGACGGCACACGAGTATTCCCATCGCCGCCGGACAGAACGAAGGCCACCGCTTCCGTCATCGCGAGTTGATCGCCAACCACGCCGTCGACATCGCTCAACCCAACGTTTGCTCGGTCGGCGGCTATACCGAAGCGGTCAAAGTTGCCGCCCTGGCGCAGGCGTTCAATTTGCCGATCGCCAACGGCGGCGGCTGGCCGCATCACAATATGCACCTGCAAGCCGCCATGGCGAACGGCTGGCGCGTCGAATTTCACTTCGAGATGTGGGGGGTCGGCGATAAGATCTATAAAGAGCCGCCGGCGCCGGATCACGGCTGGGTCACTTTGACGGAGACGCCCGGCTTGGGCTTGGAACCGCGTTCAGACGCGCTTAAAGAGTTTGAAGAAAAATAGTCGAACAGCGGGATCAATTTTTTCGGAGGAGATTTTTAATGAAGCGCGTTTCATTTTTCGTACGAGACTGCGGAAAAACCTTCTCGGAGTCCTTCGACGGGGCTCAGGACGAACGGAGGGGGTTTGACATCATTTATGATTTGCCGTTCATGCTGAGACTCTCGAAGCATCCGAAACCTTTTTTTAGCAGCCTGCTAATCGTGATGTTCGCGACCCTGCTCTTGAGCATCTCCTCGCGGCTCTTCGCCGCGGACAAAATCACCCTGAGCTCGACCAATCCGACGGCCTTCGACATCGACTATGTCGCCGCCAAGGAAAAAGGCTTCTTTGCCAAAGAAAATCTCGACGTCGAGCCGACCTACATGACCCCCGATCTTGTCATCAAGGCGCTGATCGCCGGCACCGTCGATCTTGCCCGATCGGGGACCCACTTCGGCGTGATTGCCGCGGCGCGCGGCGCCGAGATCAAAATCATCGGCGGCTCGAACTACGGCTACCCCTATCAGGTGATCGGCAACCCGCAGTTCAAAACTCTCGCCGATCTCAAAGGCCAGAAAATCGCCGGCGCATCGCTCGCGAGCATAACCACGACAATATTCAAAGATGTCATGCAGCGCCGCGGCATTCCGCCGTCGGCTTACACGCTGCTGTTCGTCGGCGGCAGTCCGGAAAGATTTCAAGCGGTCGCGTCCGGGCAGGTCGCCGCCTCGTTGGCCGAAGCGCCGCCCTATAATTTTAAATCTGTCGAAGCCGGCCGAAGAGTTCTGCTCAATTATTCGGACGAGATCAAAAACTTGCAGTACACTTCCTTTTTTGTCACGACTAAATCGCTGGCGCAGAACCGGCCGCTGTTTACGCGTTATATGCGCGCAATCGGTCAGGGAATGCGCTGGCTAAACGATCCGGCCAACGAAAAAGCCGCCATCGAGCTCATGGTTCAGCGTTTGAAAGTGGATCAAGCGATCGCGGCTCAGACCTACAAGTTCATGATTCCGGAGAACAGAGCTTTTCTCCACGAGGGCGTGATCGACGGTTCCGGTTTGGCGGAAATGATCCGCCTGCTCGAGTCGGACAAGATGATTCCGAAGCGCGAGCCCTGGGAAACCTTCGTCGATCCGGCATTCATCACGCAAGGGAAATAACGATCCCAGGCTGAACCACGCCCAAATCCCCACTTGATCCCTCTTTTTCAAAGGGGAAATTTTTCTTCGACTGGACTCCGCCCCTGCTTTGGAAAGAGGGAAGGGGAGATTTTTAACCCGAGTCGTGCGGCAGTTATTCAACGAATTTTAGATACGTCCAATAGGTGCTGGAAATGTCGCGGCAGGTTTCTAACCCGCCCCTACCCAGCGCAGCGCAGCCGCAACCGAAAAAGTAGCGACAAAAATTTCACCATGAAGTGGCGAAATATTAAATTCTTATTTGACTGCGGCTCATTTTTACTTCCGAACTAGCCGCACATCCACCGCCGCGACGCCGCGCCCTTGCGCCCGCACCATGATCGGATTGATCTCCATGTCCGATAAATGGTTTCGGTGCGTCGCAAAAATATCGGCCAGGCCGACCATCGCCCGCACCAGCGCGTCGATGTCACGCGGACCTTGGCCGCGCACGCCTTCAAGAACCTTGTAGCCGCGCAGCTCCTTGAGCATCTCGCGCGCTTCCCGCTCGTCGATTGGCAACAACCGAATCGAAACGTCTTTCAGAATTTCAACGAAGATGCCGCCGAGGCCCACCATGAGAAATGGGCCATACTGGGGATCGGTGCGGGCGCCGATCAACACTTCCGTACCCTGTATCATCTCTTGAATCAGCAAATGACCCCTACCCAGCGTCTTGGTCAGAAGTTTTTGCCCTTCGGCCTGAACTTCTTCGGCGCTCTTCAAACCGAGAACCACAGCTCCGGATTCCGTCTTATGGACCACTTCGGCGGCGATCAATTTCACCGCTACGGGAAATCCAATCTCCCGTGCCTTTACCGCCGCGTCCGCCGCCGTGCCGGCCATCGCTTGTTTTGGCAAGCCGATGCCGTGTCGTTGCAATAGCGCATTCAGGTTCTCGCCTTCGAGGTCAGCGGCATTACCCGTTGCGGCGGGGAGTTTCGGCACACCCCGCTGTCTCCTCTCGCCGTACAAACCGAGTCCCGCCAGCGCGCGCAAGGTCGGCTTGATCGCCTGCAAGAACGGCATGCCCGCTTCTTCTTGAAAGGCGCGGCTTTCGTCCAAGCAACTATAAGTCGATCTAGCAAACGCGAGCACGGGTTTATCCGTTGCCGCCGTGACGCTCTTGAAGAGATCGGCGCTGCGCGTTTGGGCGCGCGGCAGTTCGCCGTGGATCGCGAGCAAATCAACGCCCGGATCTTCGGCATGCAATTTGACGATATTGATGAAACCCGCCTCGTCGCCGAACCCGGCCACGCCGCACTCGAGCGGATTTTCCACCGCGAGCTCCGCTGGAATCAGCGGGCGCACCGCCTCTTTGGTCTTGTCGCTGAGCTGCGCCAAATTGGTTTTAAGCTCGTCGCAATGATCGCAGATGAGCCCCTTCATGCCGCCGGAATTGACGACGATTGCCGCGCGGCTGCCCTTGGGAAATCGTCCCGGCATGAAAGCC
This sequence comes from uncultured Pseudomonadota bacterium, assembly GCA_946478635.1. The sequence continues at coordinate 8,581 of CAMLCX010000067.1, read as the reverse complement.
AGCGTCGTTTCAGTCAGATCTTCCAGCGTGGGACAGCGAATCAAACCCAGTCGATTGCAGACCGCGTCAAAAACTTCATCCGCGCCGGCGAGTGAGCCGGTGTGCGAGATCGCCTGGCGTTTGCCCATTTCGGAGCGGCCGAGCTTGACGGCGAGAATCGGTTTCCCCTGGCCGAGCGCTTGCTCGGCCACCGCCATGAATTCATTGGGGCGGCGAATGCCTTCGACCATCAGTGTAATGACTTTGGTGTCGGGATCGTTGACCAAAAACGAAAGGTAGTCGACGAGGTCGAGGCTGACCTCATTGCCGCTGGAGATCGCGTAGCTGAAACCAATACCGCGTTCGGTGGCGCCCTTGATCCAGTTGCCGAGCGAACCGCCACTTTGAAAAATCAAACCCACGGGCCCTTTTTTGAGCAGCGGCGTCGCCGTCGGAAAAGTCCAGAGTCCTTCACTCACCGAGTACGATCCCATGCAATTCGGACCGCAAATGACCATGCCCGTGCGCTCGCACAGAGTTTTCATCGCCTGGGCGCGTTCCTTCCCCTTTTCATCGTCGCCCTCGCCAAAACCGGCGGTATAAATCGTCGCCGCCTTCGTGCCAAGCTTCGCCGCTTCCTCCAAGACGCCGAGAACGGCGCGGGTCGGAATAAGAACGAGCAGCTCTTCCGGCACTTCCGGTAAACTAGCCAGGTTCGGGTAACATTTGTCGCCGTAGAGTTCCTGGTAATTCGGATTGATCAAATAGACCCCGCCGGGAAACTTCGCGCCTTTGAGATTTCGGTAGATTCCCTGGGGCCAGGCGCCCTTTTGTGAAGCACCGATAATCGCAACCGACTTCGCACGCAACAAATTCTCAGCGGGTTTAGGTGTGAAACTAGCCATGATACTTCCTTCTAATTGAGTTGGGTTTCCTATGTCATAGACGCCCGGTGACCGCAAGGTGGAAAAGGGTCATCAGTCGTCAGTTATCAGCGGTCAAAGTTTCCCATGATCCAATGCGCCTTTGCTGACGGCTGAATCCTGAAAACTAACAACTGTCTTTGTCTTTACGCAAACACGTGCCAGCGATGCGCGGGGAGCTCTACGGCTGCATTCTGTCCGACCGTTAGCGCCGTATCGCCGGCAAGCTTGGCGAGCAGCGTCACGCCATTCACCTCGACTTCAAGCAGTGCCGCGTCGCCGAGATAATTGCGACTCGCGACTTTGCCGATCGTCGTGGTGGCACCGTGGTTTGTCGAGGAGAATACTTCGACATGCTCCGGGCGGATCGCGAGCGTCACTTGGGCGCCCGTATTCACGCCCGTCGGCACAGGCGCGGCGATTACACCGAGAGGCGATTCAACCGTTCCCGGCCCTGCAACCTTGCCCTCGACGAAATTCATCTCGCCGACGAATTGCGCAACGAAGAGGTTTGCCGGCTTGGCGTACACGTCATGGGGCGTCGCGATTTGCAGGATCTCGCCCAGGTTCATGACGCAGACTTTGTCGCCAAGACTCAACGCTTCTGCTTGATCGTGGGTGACGTAGAGAGTGGTGACACCGATCGACTTGGTGATTTTGCGCAATTCCACGCGCATCTGTTCGCGCAAACGGGCGTCCAGGTTGCTAAGCGGCTCGTCCATCAGCAATACTTTCGAATCGGTCACCATCGCTCGCGCCATTGCGACGCGCTGCTGTTGGCCGCCGCTCAAGTCGGTCGCCGGCCGGTCTTCCAACCCATCCAGTTGAACGCGCTTGAGAGCGGCGCGCACGCGATCGGCCACGAGCGATTTCGAAACTCGCTTTTGACCTTGGGTGAGGGGAAACGCGACGTTCTGAAAAACATTCATATGCGGCCAGATGGCATAGGACTGAAACACCATGCCGATCTCGCGTTTTTCTGCGGGAACGAAGACTCGAGACGCAGGGGAGTTAACCAGCCGGCCGCCGATTTCGATTTCTCCGCCGTCGGGCTTCTCCAAGCCAGCGACGCATCTCAGCGTCGTTGTTTTGCCGCAACCGCTTGGCCCGAGAAGGACGCAAAAATCTCCTTCCGCAACGTCCAGGTCGATGTCGCGCAGAGCATTGACGACTCCTTGCTGCGCTTTGAAACTCTTGCGTAGCGTTCTAATGCTGATCATCTGTCCTCACTGCGTTCGGAATATAAAATCTCACATTTCAGATTTCATAGCTGCACCTCGCGCTGCGATATGAGATCTGAGATTTGAAATCTGAGATCGCGAAGCGCCTCGTACTACGACGCAGCGCCGATCTCGCCGATACGAGAGAGCGCAAAGCGCACGGTTCCCACGACAATCGTCGCGAACAGGATCAAAATCACCCCTAGCGCGGAGACCTGCGGAACCCAGCCGCTGCCCCAGAATTGCCAGACCACCGTGGAAATCACGACGTTGCTGCGCGTCAGCAGCGTCAATGACATGGTGACCTCGCGGTAGGACAGCATGCCTATCCAAATCCAGCTATTGAGCACGCCGGCGGCGATGAGCGGCAGAATTATTTTCCCCAGCACCCGGGGGGCTGACGCGCCGGAAACCCGGCCGGCTTCTTCCAGCTCGCGGTGGACTTGAATCATGACACTGTTGGTCGTGCGCGTGCCGTAGGCGACCCAGTTGATGGTGTGAGCAATCACAATGATCGAAACCGTTCCGTACAACGGAAAGTAGTCGCGGTAGGCGAGCCCAAGATACGCCAACCCCACGGCCATGAGGATGCCCGGCACGGCATGGGGAATAAACACGAGCGTGTCCAGGAAACCACGGAACGACACCTGGGTTCTAATCACGATCCACGACACCAGCACGCTCAGAATCATGGTAATCGTAGGCACCGCAAACATGAGGATCAGCGTGTTGACGAACGGCCGGACGCCGACGTGGTTGGGCATCTCGATATAATGTTTGAGCGTCAACGATGAAAGAGCTTCCGCCGACGGCAATTGTAAATAGGGCAGCAACGAAGCCCACAGCAGCACGGCAAAGGGAACAAAAACCTCGATGCAGAGATAGAAGAATACAAAGGCGAGCGCGGCCCACTTCCAGCCCCCGAGCGCGATTTCCCGCGGGCGATATCCCCGTCCGGTGATCACCGTGTACTTTTTTCCCTGTTTGACCAAGCGGACGTACAAGAACGCCAGCGTGAGGCCGAGAACGAGCATGATCGCGCCGTAGGCGCCCGCCATGCCGTAATCCGGCAAACCGGTGGAAGGAGTGGTGGAAGTAAATATGAGCGAGCTCAGAACGTGAATGCGCGCCGGCATCCCGATGATCGCCGGGACTTCAAAAACCGCAATGGCCGTCATGAACAGATAAACCATCACGCCCGCGATCGCCGGCCAGGTGATGGGAATATTGATCTTCAAAAAGGTCTTCAGCTTGCCCACTCCTGAGGTGTAGGCCGCCTCTTCCAAGGACGGGTCCATGGACCGGTAGGCGGCCGCGAGCATGAAGAAGGCGCCGGGCACGAACGAAACACCTTGCACGAAAGCCATGCCTGTCAGGCTGTAGAGATTGAACGGAGGCTCGCTCAGGGCGAAAAGTTCCTGGAGCCATTTGTTGACCAAACCGATGCGCGGGCTGAGCAGCAAGATCCAGGCGATGGTCCGGAGAAACACCGGGATGAGAATCCCGATGGTCAGCAAGACATAGATCGTTTTTTTGAACGGAATGTCCGTCCTCATGAGAATCCAAACCAGAGGGACGGCGATCAGAAGCGTGATAAAGACACTGGAAACCGCGAAGAAAGCGGTGTTGAGCAGAATCTCGTAGGTTCTTGGCGTCATGTAAACCGTGGCGAAATTTTCCAGCGTGAAGGGAACATTTTCGCCGGGGAAGCCGGTGCGAAGGCTCATGAGAATAACCATCAGCACCGGCACTCCAATCAGCAGCAATAGCAACCCGGAAAGACCCGTCGCGAATAAAGTGACGCCTTGGGGCAAAAAGCGGCTCAAGCCCTCCCAGGCGCCTACTGCCGGTTCGGTGCGGGATTCTACTTTCATATCCGCCTTCCTATGGCGTCAATGCCGACGCGGTTTTCAATCGAAGCCGAGAATCTTGCCGATCTGCCGCGAGATTTTGTCGACCTTCTCGGCTTGGTCCTGTTTCATGTAGAGCACTTGCTTGCCTTGCGCAAATTTGTAAGCAGCGGTTCCGGGCACATAAGCGGAGGAGTGACCGGTATACTTCTGCCAAGCCGGCTGCACTTCAGCAGAAGCCATGAACGCCACCATGAGATGGCCGACATTGGGGTGTGCCGCGCCTTTCAGCACACCGACGTGATATTCCGGCGACACCACCGGCGAGACCTGCTCGGCGAAGGCCAACGGCGCGCCGGATTCCTTCGCTTCGTGTAGCTGGCTGTCCTGCAAAGTCGCCGACACCAGCACCTCTCCCAAAATCAGCCGTTGAGCCATTTCACCCGCGCGCGTCAGCAACGGCTTTTGCGCGGACAGTTTTTTGATGAAATCAAGCGTCTTCTCGTCGCCCCACGCGCCTGCGGCTAAGCGCCCAAAATGATGGGTTGAATTGATGACGCCGATTTTTCCTTTCCATTTCGGATCGAGCAGGTCCTCCCACTTTTTTGGCACGTCTTTCGCGGGAAGCAGTTTGGTGTTGTAGGCTGGCAATGCGAACTGATTCGCTACGGAAACGGTCCCGTTGTCGTATTCGACCCGATCTTTGGCGACACCGAGGGTCGTGTAGGCGAAAGGTTTATGCAGCTTGCGCAGCCACAGCGAACCGTGATGCGCGTCCGTGACCAGCATGATGTCCCATTCCGGTGGCTGCCCCGAAGCCGACAGACCGATCACCTTCGCCGTGTCACGGGTCATGTTGCCGGACGGCGTGAAGTTGACCTTGATGTTTAAGCCGTATTTTTTGTTGAACGTCGAAACGATCGCTTGAGCGCCTTCGGGGCCCAGTGTGGACGGACCGTAGAAATCGATCACACCCTCTTTTTTCGCGCCGGCGATCAAATCGTCGCCGGCCGCGGCGAAGCCAAGATCGGTCCACGCCACCAGCGCCATCAATCCCAGGCCAGCGCCCGCGAGTCTCGTCAATAAACCTTTCATTCTATTCCTCCTTTGCGCTCCTCTGTTTAGCAACTTCTATTTAGACGTCTCCTGATAAAAACTCTCGTCATAATATTTCGCCAAATCTTGCCCCATCGGTGGCGTGAGTTTGAATTGCACGCGCAGATCGAGCACGCACTGAAGTCCGGGCAGGTTCATTTGCCCAATCATGGGTAACTGCCTCAGACGATTCGCCGCTGCCTTCTCGTCGATCTTCTCGGCCTCGGCGAGCAGTCGAACCGCTTCATCGCGATTTTTTTCGTTGTGGCACCAGTCGAGCGCTTCGTTCCATGCGCGCAGATAGCTGAGCAGAAGTGCTCGGTTTTCACCGGCCCATTTCACTCCAACCGCATAAACACCGCCGGGATAGTCCGGCAGGACTTCACGATGATCGGCGAAGCGAACCATTCCCGCGGCGGCCGCCTTGGCATCCCATGGCGGATTCAAAACACCCGCCCAAGTCTCCTTGGCGATCATGGACTCAAGACGGTACCCGGTGGTTCCTTTGGCGATCAACGCATAATCGCCGCGATCCATTTCCAGGCCATGAGCCAACAGTACGCGGCGGAGCACGAGCGCGTAGGCGGTATCGACCGCGTCCACTGCCATCGCCTTGCCGCGCAAATCATCCCAGTTCTTGATTTCCGGCCGTACGTAGATCGGCAACGGGTGGCCTTGCGCGATTTGAGCGATAGCGACGATCCCTGCGCCTTCGCGACCGGACCAACCGAGCACGTTGTCAAACGCAGTTGAGACGATCTGCCAAGAGCCTTTGCCAAGCCCGCGCATTTGATCCGTCGAATTCGGCGTCACCATCACGTCGACGTCCAGATCGGCAGCGGCAAAGATACCCTTCGCCCGGCCCACGGCAAGCGCGGCGTCGATATTGAAGACGTTTATGAGCAAGTGATCGGCCACTATTTATCCGGATAGCTTCTAGCGGAATTTTTAAAGGCCCTTCTACTTTTAGTAAGTCCGGATTTTCTATTTTTTGTTGCCGGTAGCGCAGGGGCGCAGCAAGCTGCGCCCCTGCCATTTTGCGCCCTTTGCGTTTTTTGTCGTGAAATCTTCTTCTAAACCTACTGAATCTTCGGTCCCGTGTACTCGAGAATATACAACCCGCCTTTGATCCGGTCCGTCACGTAGATCAATCCGTCGGTATCGACGTAGAGGTCGTTAAACATCGGCGCCTTCTGCCCTTCCGGCGCCGGCGGAATGAAGAAACCGACTTCCTCGGGGCGGAATTTGTTTCTGATATCGAAAACCCGCAGGCCGGCATTGTAGTAGGTAATGAAAATGATGTTCTCGCTCTGAAACGAGCCGGGACGCATCTCGTGCACGTTGTGCGGACCGAAACGCAAACCGCGCTTGCAGAAATCGCCCTCCGGCACCGGACAGGAACTGACGATCACCGGATTGCGTTCTTCGCGAATATCGATGATCCAAACCCGCTTTTCGCCTTCGTTGCAGTCGTACTTTACCGACTCGTCTACGGCGACAACCAGTTTTCGTCCCGGCAGCGGCAGCGTCGTATGCGCGTAGCCGCCGAAGGGCGGGCTCCAGTCGATGTGGCTGATGGTTTTCGGTTTGCTGATATCGGAAATATCGAGAATCACCATGCCCGCGTCGACGAGCGCGACGTAGGAGCGGTCGCCGTGCGGAATGGCGCCGTGCACGTGAAAATGCTCGCCCTCAAAGGGCGTCCAGTCGGCTGGCGTCTCCTCGCCTTCCTTGGTGCCTGGAATCCACCATCGCCCCGCTTCTTTCGGGCTCGAGGGATTCGACAGGTCGGCGATCAAATAGGCGCGCTCCTTGATGCCCGGCAACATCGCGCCGACGTGCGCATATTTTCCGTCGGTAAACCACATGCGATGCACGCCCTTGCCAGGAAGCTTGAGGGCGCCAAGCTCGCGCGGCTCGGTGGGCTTTTCAATGCTGTAGATCTTGATCCCTGCTTCGTTGGGCGTGCTGGCGGGCAGGTTCCTGTCGAAATAAGGCCGCTCCTGGTTCTGGATCAAGATATCGCCGGCGATCTGAACCTTGTGCGAGTGGGTATTGGGCGCGTGCGAAATCTGCGTCGCCACGCGCGGATCACTCGGATCGGCGACGTCGATAATGCTGAGCGCCATCGGCGAAGTGCCGAGATGAGCGAGATAGACATAGCGCCCTTGTTTCAGTAGCTGCATGCCATCGCCGTGACCGTTCAAGTCGTGATGGCCGATCACCCGCATGTTCCAGTTTTCACTCTTGGCCTGAATCTCTGCGACCGTCATAAAAATCCCTTTTTCTCCCGCTAAACGGAAATCGCCGCCGCCCTTGCTGCGCGCTTGGTTCTCATATACTTCCCAACTCTCCCAGTCAACTATTGAACGTGTATTGGCCTACATAGGTTTATATGGTAAGAACCCGCCTACGCAAGTTTATTTGAGATCATTAAAAAGGAGAAGTCGTCATGAAACGAGCTCTCGCTTTTGCAATCCTTGTGCTACTGACCCATTCCGCCCCAATACACGCGCAACTCAAGCGCATCGCCGCCGGCTATAGCGCTATCAGCGCGACGCAAACGGGCTTTTACATCGCCAAGGACCTTAAAATTTTTGAAAAGTATGGTCTGGACGTCGACCCAGTTTACGTTGCGGGTGGCAGTCGCATGGCGCAGGCCATCATTGCCGGAGAGTTCGCGCTGGCTTTGGCTGGCGGTAATATCGTCAACGTCAACCTCTCCGGTGGCGACATCGTGATCATCGGAGGCGTGGTCAACGTCCCATCTTTTTATCTCTTCGTGCAGCCATCGATCAAACGACATGAAGACCTGAAAGGCAAAGCGCTCGGGATCACGCGCTACGGCGCCTCGACCGACGTCAGTTTGCGCGCGTATCTAAAAAAATCAGCTCTGGAGCCCGACCGCGACGTAAAGGTTCTTCAAATGGGCGGGCAGCCGGAAATTCTCGCCGGCATGCAGGCCGGTGTCATCCAGGGAGGAATTCTCTCCTCTCCGGGCGACTTCAAGGCCAAGAAAGCCGGCTTCGTCATGCTTGCCAACTTCGCGAAAGAAGGGATCGACTACCCAACCACGAGCCTCGTTTCGACTCGTTCGACAATCAAAAAAGATCGGGAAACCGTGAAGCGGTTTCTGATGGCCTACAGCGAGGCCGTCGATCGCCTGTTTCGCGACAAGGAGATGGGCATGAAAATCATTGGAAAGTGGACGCGCACTCAGGACCGTGAAACGTTGGAATCCTCCTATGAGTACGCCACCAATTTCATCGAAAGGCCGCCGAGATTACCCTACAAGGCAACGGCAAATATCGTAGCATCCATGGCCGAAACGGACCCCAGAGCGAAGGATCACAAAGCCGAAGAGTTCATGGATCCGTCGATCTACACCGAGTTGGAAAAATCCGGCTTCTTAAAATCTTTGTCGCGTTAAATCGCTGCGGGTCATATTCCCCGCAGCTTGCTGAGTTAAGTTGATTTCTTTCCGAAGACCGTCATTCCCGCATGTTTTAAGCGG
>CAMLCX010000066.1 GCA_946478635.1 uncultured Pseudomonadota bacterium | reverse complement strand
TGCGTGTCAGGCTTGACAAACGAGAAGGACCCGAAATTGGCCGGCGCTGAGTGACGTTTCCGCGACCAACCGTTTTCCTATCGGTCCTATCTGTCAAGCCTGACCCGGATTCCCCCTCCTGATGACCCGGATTCCCCTCCTGACCCGGATTCCCCTCGCCCTCGGATTCCCGGACTCTGACATGCCGACACACGCGCTCCACCTGAGATACGACCGCCCCGCTCCGGAACCTGGATTCCGGCTCACCGGCCGGAATGACGGACCGGAGGGGATAGGTGCCATTCACGATGGCCCGAAGATATTTCTTGGACAAAGTTACTGCCAGTTATTGTTAGCTGCAGGCTCTAGTGCAGACTTCTGGGTCGATGCCGCGTCTCCGCGGATTTTCTTCTTCTACTTTTTTTCCAAAAACAAACTATACGACTTGCGCGACCTGCTCTGAGCTTTGTACCCGCTCGCCCTTGCGCCCTGCGTAAATGATTATTTTGCTTACGCGGCACCGGGACGGAGGCCTGCGAGGTTGCCGTGAACAAATTCTCTGAGTAGACTTCGACAATATGGCAGCCACCAGGAAACCACGTACAAAGTCATCGCCGAACTCGGCTTCGCCCGGGAAAACCGATTCGCACAAAGTTTTGTTGCTCGATGGCCACTCGTTGGCGTTTCGCGCGTTTTTCGCTCTGCCGGAAACACTTGTGACGTCGTCGGGGCAGGTGACCAACGCGGTTTACGGCTTTACCGCGATGTTGATCAAGCTTCTGGCCGATGAGCGGCCGCAAGGCGTGGTCGTTTGTTTCGATAAAGGAGTGCCGCAGTTTCGCGTTGACCGCTATGCGGAATACAAGGCCGGCCGGGCCGCAACTCCAGATTTGTTTAAACAGCAGCTGCCGCTCATCCGCGAAGTGCTCGAGAGCCTGCGTATTCCCATGGTCGATTTGGAAGGCTACGAGGCGGACGACCTTCTTGCGACGTTGACCCGGCGTTGTCGGGCAGAGGGCTTGGAGGTCATCATCGTCACCGGCGACCGCGATATTCTCCAACTGGTCGGCGACGGCGTTGCCGTCATCATGACCCGGCGTGGAATATCGGACGTGATCCGTTACGATACGCCGACCGTGTTGGAGCGTTACGGCGTGACACCGGAGCAGTGGACGGACTTTGTTGCGCTCAAGGGTGAAACCTCGGATAACCTGCCCGGAGTCCCGGGTATCGGCGACAAAACCGCCGCCCAGCTGATCAACAAATACGGCGATATCGAGGGAGTGATCGCTCACGCCGACGAGCTGACGCCGAAATTGCGCGGGGCGATCAAAGAAAAGGCCGAGCAAGTGCGCGTCAACAAGGAGCTTGGACATCTGCTCGACGACGTGAAATTGGAACTCGATCCGGCGACGCTTCGCCTGCAAGCCTGGGATGATGAAGCGGTTCGCAGCCTATTCAGCTCGCTCGAATTTCGCACCCTGCACGAGCGACTCAAGGAGATCAATTTTCATACCGCGGTGACTGCGCCCGCGTTGGAAATGGGGACGATTTCGGAGTTCACCTCGGAAAGCGACCTGCGCAAGGGCGAGGCTGTAGCGTTTGCCTGGAATGAAGACTGGCTTGCGCTCTGCGACGGCGGCGGTGAAGCGCGGGTCCTGCCGTTCGGTGAAGCAATGCAGCGCCTTGCCGAATATCTCAAGGATCCGAGCCGGCGAAAAATCGCGCACGACGCCAAATTTCTCTATCGCACGGCGCTCACGGCGGGAACTCAAATCGACGGGTTTTATTGCGACACCAAGATTGCGGCGTATCTCCTCGATCCCGGCTCGCGTTCGGGCTATACGGTCAGTGAAACCGTAAGCCGCTATCTTGGCGTGTCCATGGAGGGACGAAGCGAGCCGCAAGCCGGTGAACAGGTTGCGATGTCGTTTGCCACAGACGAAAAACAAAGGCTTGGCCGGGAAGCCGTGGCCGTGCGCGCCGTTGCCCCAGTGGTTGAGGAACACCTTCGAAAGCAGGGGGTCTGGGAGCTTGCGACGACGCTAGAGTTTCCGCTGATCGAAGTGCTGGCGCAAATGGAGCACACGGGAATACTCGTGGATCGTGACTATCTCGAAAAGCTCAACGCCGACTTCGGCGAAAAGATGACGCGATTGGAAAGCGCGATCCAGGAGCACGCGGGCGAGGCATTCAACGTCAACTCCAATCTGCAGCTGCAACGGATTTTGTTTGAGAAGTTGACTCTGCCCAAGACCCGCAGAATCAAAACCGGCTACTCCACCGATGCCGCCGAACTGGAGAAGCTTGCCGACAGCCACCCGATCGTTGCCGCGTTGCTCGAATACCGCGAGGTGTCGAAGCTCAAGAACGGATTTACCGAAATGCTGCTGGCGCTCGTCGATCCACAGAGCCGGCGCATCCACACGACCTACGAGCAGACTACAGCCGCCACCGGTCGCCTGTCATCGACGGCGCCCAATCTGCAAAATATTCCAATCCGTGGCGATTTGGGGCGCCAAATCAGGCGCGCTTTCGTCGCGCCGCCCGGTCATGTCCTGCTCTCGGCGGACTATTCGCAAATTGAGCTGCGGGTGCTGGCGCACCTTTCCGAAGATGAGACCTTTTGCCAGGCGTTTGCCCAGGGACATGACTTCCATGCGACCATTGCCGCGAAAGTTCATGGCGTCCCGTTAACCGAAGTGACTTCAGCCATGCGCAATCAGGTCAAGCAGTTCTCCTACGGTATTGCTTATGGCATGTCGACCTTTGGCGTTTCGCAGCGCCTTGGGGTCGAAATGGACGAAGCGGCGAGCTTTGTCGAGACGTACTACGCACAGTTTCCCAAGTTGCGGGAGTTTCTTGCCGCCCAGGTGGAAAGGGCGAAGGTCGACGGTTTTACCACCACGATGTTCGGCCGGCGCCGTTATCTGCCGGAACTGCAGTCGTCTAATTTCCGGCTGCGCACCTTGGGCGAGCGCATGGCCCTCAATGCCCCCATACAAGGAAGCGCCGCGGATATCATCAAGAGGGCGATGATTGGAGTCGCCGCTGCCTTGCGCAAACGGCCAATCGCAAGAATGCTGCTTTCCGTTCACGACGAGTTGGTTTTTGAAGTGCCGTCCGCGAACCTGAATGAGGCTCGGGCGCTGGTCGAAACGGAAATGACCCATGCGGCCGATTTGCGATGCGGTTTGGCCGTTGACGTACACACCGGCGCCAATTGGGCGGAAGCGCACGCGTGATCTAGAAATTGATAAGTCCAAATGTTCCCGACACCTATGTCAGATAATCACCGACAAAATTGAAAAGCTGTTACCCAGTAAAGTTCTCGACATTTGCGCAACTCGTTATCGCAGCGCATCCATCGCGAAACCATTACGTTTAGGGTCTACTTGGCATAAGTCTTGCCAAAGTTACCGGATGAACGATAGACGCATTGGAGGCTCTATGGCTAAATACGGCGCCAAAGCATCAGAGAAAGTAAAAAGGGCGATGCATGAGCGAAAAAAAGGTACGTTGAAAAGTGGTCGATCCGGTAAAAAGGTGACGAGCCGAAAGCAGGCTATCGCGATCGGCTTATCGGAAGCGCGTCGCGCAGGCGGCAAGGTGCCACGAAAGAAGTCTAAAAAGAAGTAAATATTCCGTTGTGTCTCGGGGGCGGAGCCCAGATCCATGTCGCCGCCGAGACACGATCGATTCGTAGCAGAGTGTTTTCGCGCAGAACTCACCTGATCGAGAACCCATCAATTGGCCGGCGCTTGCCCGAGTTTCTTCTCACCATTTTGTCACGTAAGCCCCACGGGTCCTCTGACCCCGAGCGTAACCAAAGCCCAACGAGCAGGGTCGCTGCGCCGCCGGTTAAAACCGAGACCAGCGCCTTCCAGATAAAATGCAAGTTTGGCAGAATGACGCCCTCAATAACGCCGATCCCTAAAAACGCCATGGCCAGCGCGGTAAATTTAATCGCCAACCAAGGAGTTAGCTCGGAAACTTTAGTCTCGTCGAAAAGCATCTGGCGCTCGGCGTGATTAAGGGGTGGCGCGCCTTTGGCCATTCGGTCAAATACCACCAGACCGAGCGTGATCGGCACTAACCAGAGAAGCAGGACATTTACCAGCCACATCATTGCCTCCATCTAGGATTTGTCGTGTTCACACAGCAGCTACCTTAATAATTAGTCACGCAAACCACATTCCAGAATCCGGGCCGGCAAAATTCACAATAAAATTAAGTGCCAAGCGTGCTAAAATCAAAATATCCGAGAGGAAAAAGTCGGACAGCCAACAATGGAAACAAACGAATTTGAGGTTTGCCTTAACGGCTTAACGGGTAGCTGAGTGCGCAAATGCTTGGCAATGATGACTTGGCAGCGCAATCTTCGCAAAAGGTCGGTTTACCTAATACCTGTCGCCGGCGGTGCTTTTTGCGACGGCTGACGGGGCGAATCCTGTGCGGAGGGTTTGTTCTCGCCGTGCTGGTTTCGGCGTGCCGTGGCGATCGTTTTGATAAAATTCAAAATATCCGTGCGCCCGGAGAGACGATCATTTGCTTCGGCGATAGCCTCACGGAAGGCGTCGGCGCAGGCGAGGGCGAAGATTATCCGTCGTTGTTGTCGCGCGAGTTGGTCCTGCCGATTGTCAATGCGGGCCAGCGCGGCGATACCACGGCGCTCGCCTTGGAGCGCATCGATTCGGTGTTGAACAAAAATCCAAGACTCGTGATCATTCTACTGGGCGGCAATGATTTTCTGCGGCAGGTGCCGAGAGCGAAGACCAGAAGGAATCTCGAGGCCATTGTCCGTCGCATTCAAGCCAACGGAGCGATGGCGGCGATCGCCGGCATCAGACTCGGGTTATTTACCGACGAGTACGCGATGATTTTCGAAGAGACGGCTGAGCGATTCGGCGCGCTGTATATCCCGGCGGTGATGAAAGGTATTCTTTCCGATTCGAAACTGAGAAGCGATCCCATTCATCCGAACGGCGCGGGCTATCGGCTAATCGCCGGGAGAATCGGCGAGAAAATCAAGCCGCTGTTGCGTGAGGCTGATCGCTTGCGAGCGGCGCGGCCCGGCGGGTGATCCGGCTTAGAGCCAGGCCGACAAGCACCACGCCGATCCAGGTCGCCACGCCGCTTACAATTTTCGGTTCGGCGGCGCCGAAAACCCAGCCCAGATCAGCGCGGCTGAAATTGCCGAAGAGCTTGAGGATTTTCAGGCTTAACACCCACCCGGCGTGCAGGCCGATGGAGAGCCACAAGTCGCCAGTTCGCGCGAGGGCGTAACTCAAGACCACTCCGATGAGAAACAGGCCGATCATTCCGGGCAATAGCGAAACCGGATCGAGGAACGGTTCAAAAGTCGTGATTAAATGGCGAAAGCCGGCGAAAAGGTTCACGCCCTCGAGGAAATAATCTTTGCCCGGTTTCACGAAATGAACCGCAGCATAAACAAGATTTGCGACCATGTAAGCTCGCAGGCCATGCCCTGTCTCGCGGATTCCGAGGAAGAGAATGCCGCGGAAGAATACCTCCTCCAAAAAGCCCACGAAGAGCCCTACCGAAAAAGCGCTGGCGAATCGCGACGACCCGTTTGTCAAGGATTGGCGAAAATACAGTGTGAAAACATCCGTTGCGGTCATCGCGGCGACCAGCAGCACCATGGAAAGCACGGCAAGGCCCCAGCCGGTGAAAAAATTGCGCACCCCGATGTAAAGGCCCGGGTTCAGCAATCGTTTGAGCTCGGCTGGATTGAGGTTGCGGTGATAGGCGATAAATAAAATCATCGCCGCAATCATGAAGGCGCGGGTAAACGCTTTATTGAATGACACTGGCTCTGATAAAAGTTCGGGCCATTGCGTGGCGAACCAGTCCGCGCCGAGGGCCAACCAGGGGCTGATAATGCAGGCGAGTAGCAGCGCGGCCGTGAAAAATATCATCAGCCGGTGATGGATTCTTAAGACTGTCATGGGATAAACTAAAATATGGAGTAGACATGCGCTTATGGCAAGCGACGACGCAAAAATTTTATCGCAGAAAGTGGCGCTCGTCACGGGCGGCAGCCGCGGCATCGGCCGGGCGATCGCTGGCGCTTACCTGCGCGCCGGCGCTAAGGTATTTATTTGCGGCAGAGATGAAAATAATCTGACGAAAGCAATTGGCGAGATGCGCCGGAACGGCGAGGAAATCGAAGGTCTCGCCGGCGACGTGGGCGACCCGGGCGATGTCCGGCGCATCGTAGGTACTGCGCTGCAACGGTTCGGCACGATTCATGTGCTGGTGAATAACGCGAGCATCCTCGGCCCGCGCGCGACAATCGCCAACTATCCGGCTGTGGCCTGGGAAGATGTTCTGCGCATCAATTTAACCGGGCTCTATCTTATGACCCGGCAGGTCTTGCCCGCGATGTTGGCACAAAGCGGCGGCTCGATAATCAATGTTACATCGGGCGTTGGCCGGCGCGGTAAAGCGCTTTGGGGCGCCTATGCGGTGTCGAAGGGCGGTCTCGAAGTGTTGACCCAGGTGCTCGCCGATGAAGTGCGTGGTTCGGGAATAAGGGTAAATTCCGTAAATCCCGCCGCGACCCGGACCCGGATGCGGGCGCAGGCCTATCCGTCCGAAGATCCGCTCACCTTACCCACACCGGAGGAAATCGCGCCGATATTCTTATATTTGGCCTCGGACGCCAGCACTGGGGTCAGCGGCCAGTCCCTTGATGCGCGCGATTGGCATAAACCCGGCGATTGACGGCGGCGCGCCATTCAGCTAAATAGATGCAGCTATGCCTTGGGTCAAACGTTCACATGACACCTATCGGTTTTATTGGATCATCGCCGGGATTGCTTCGGTAATGGCCGGGGTGCTGGCCGGCTATTCCTGGTGGGGCGACACGGCCTCCGTCGTGACGATTGTCGAGCAGCAACTCAGCCAGTCACAAGCCCAGGTGCGAATGTTGGAAAAGAGAGTAAAGGCCCTGGAGACCAAGTTGGGAATGGATGACAACGAAGAATCCGCCTCGACGGCCCAAGCGTATTGATCCGCACCTGCCGTATCTTCCGCAATTTTCTGAACCAAATTCCTTAGCGAGTTGTGAGCATGAAGTTTCTTTATGTTTTTGTTGCGTTCCTTTTCTGCGCGGCATCGGCAGGGGCTCAAGACCTCAAGAAGATCAAAATCGGTTACCCGGCGATCTCTTACAATCAGATTCATATTTGGGTCGCCAAGGATGCCGGCCTGTTTCGCAAGCACGGACTGGATGCCGAGATTGTTTTTTTTCGCGGCGGTCAGATGGCGACCCAGGCTTTGGTCGCCGGCGACCCGCCGATCGTTAACATCGGCACGGTGGTGCAGGCCGGGCTTCAGGGCCACGATGTCGTGCTGATCGCCTCTTCGGAGAACGCTTATAACTATTCCGTCGTCGCCCGTCCTGGCACGACTCGAATCGAACAGCTCAAGGGCAAGCGCCTGGGCGTGAGCGGATTCGGCTCGGCTTCGCACAACGCGGCGCTGATCCTTCTAAAGAAATTCAACCTCGAGGCGAATAAAGACGTGGCTTTGGTCGTTGCCGGGCCGACGAGCGAGCGGTTGAGCGCCGTCGACGCGGGCCGCATCGACGCGACAGTGCTCACGCCCTCGGAACTGCCGCGCTCGCGCAAACAGGGCCTCGTCGAAGTCTATGACATGATCGATCTCGGTATCGAAGTACAGGGCAACGGATTCGCGACCTCGCGCTCGTATATCAGGAGCCAGCGTGATATCGTTTTGAGTGCCCTCAAGGGCTATGTCGAAGCGATTCATTACATTTATCGCAATCGCGAAGAGACGCGTAAGGTCGTCTCCAAATATTTGCGCTTGACGGACCCTGAAGTGCTCGACGCCACCTACACCGCTTTCGTAAAAACCGTTTCGAAACGGCCGACACCGACGCTTAAAGGCCTGCAATTTTTGCTCGATGAGCTAGCGGCGAAGACGCCCAACGCCAAAACTGCCAAGCCGGAGCAATTTGTCGATTTGTCATTGTTGCAGCAGTTGGAAAAAGAAGGCTTCTTCGCCGAAATGGCCAAGCGATATCCGTAAGTCCCACATTGCCAAGGAGGTGTGAGCATGAATCTGCAAATCGGCCAACGTTTTCCTGACTTCGAATTGCCAGATCAAGATGGCCAGCCGGTTAAGCTCTCCGATGCGGTTGGAAAGTTTCCCTTCCTATTGTCTTTCTACCGGGGCTACTGGTGAGGGAAATGCCAGGTGCAGTTGCGCCACTACGTGGAACTTCAGCAAGAGCTTGCCATTAATTACTGTAAACTCGCAGTCGTGAGCGTCGACACTGCGGAAGTCAACGACGCTTTCAGGACCGGCCTGGGCGCCAATTTTACTTTCTTGAGCGATCAGGAACGCAAGGTCGTCAAGATGCTCGATATGACGGAAACGTCGAAGAGCCGCGGTGTGACCGCCATGCCGTATACTTTTTCATTAATGCCGGATTTGACGATTCATAATCTTTACTGTGGCTATTGGTTTCTCGGCCGGCCGACTCTGGATGAGTTGAGGATGGATCTGCGCGCCATGCTGAAAAAGGTCCGCCCGGATTTTGCGGGCCCGATCGGTTAAAGTGCAGAGAACCATAGGGCGGGACCTTGGTGAGGTCCTAGAGTTGCAAGCTCCTGGCTTAATCGGTAAGCTTTTCTCATGATCTCCCCTGAAGAAATAAAGGAAACCCTGAGCAAGGCCATTCCTGTCACCTTGGTTGAGTCCAAGGATCTCACCGGCGGCGGCGATCATTGGCAAGTCATCGTCGTTTCGCCCGCGTTCGAGGGCAAAGGACTTATCGAACAGCATCGTTTGGTGAACGAAGCGCTGAAGGAGCAGCTGGGTGATCAGCGCATTCACGCGTTGTCGCTAAAAACTTTTAGCCCGGCACAGTGGGACAAACTGGGCTCGTAAAGGACACAGAAAAGGAGAAACCTATGGCCGAGGATGTCAAAGAGCGAATCGACGAAAAAGTGAAGCGCAACAAAGTCATGGTTTATATGAAGGGCACGCCGGATTTTCCCCAGTGCGGCTTTTCGGCGCACACGGTGGAAATTCTAAGATCCTACGGTGTCCCATTTGCCAGTGAGGACGTGTTGGCCGATCCGGCAATCAGGGACGGGATTAAACGGTACTCCAATTGGCCGACAATTCCCCAGGTTTACATCGACGGCAAATTCGTCGGCGGTTGCGATATCGTGCACGAGCTGCACGAACGCGGCGAGCTTGAGCCCATGCTGAAATCCGCATTCGAAAAGTAACCGTGCAACACCCGGCTTTCCCGCTCGTCTAAGCTTTACCTGGAGAGGGAACGATATGAAAAACCGCGCCGCCATATTCTTGATCCTCGCGATGATTTTTGTCAGCTCTTGCGCCAGCTTGGGCCGATTGAATCCGGGATACGCCAGTTTTGATCGCGGTTTGGCTTTGTTTAATCAAGGCCATTTCGCCGAGTCTGTTCCTCATTTCGAGCGCGCCACTTATGAAAATCCAGAGTTTGGTGAAGCCTATTTTTATCTCGGGCGCGCCTATGTCAGCCAGAGCAAGTGGCGGGCGGCGATCCCCCCTCTGCGCACAGCGTTCAGGCTTTCGCCGCGCGACGCCCAGCAGGAGATTATGAATCTGATCGTCGATGCGACCTTTGCGGCTGCGTTAAACGACTTCAATTTGGGCGGCGATCGCTCGCCGCCTGCGCGGTCCAAAGAGCTTCTCTAATAATTGTTTCTTGTCTTTCAACTCATGCTCGAAATGCCAACATCAAGCAATTGATGAGTTGGTATTTTTATTGGAGTGGGGTGCCATGTTTAAACTAATCGTCCTCGTGGCGCTGCTCGCATCGATGGATTCGACGGCGTCAGCGCAGTTTGACAAGGTTTTCAAAGAGCTTGGGAGTATGTCCGGAAGCGGAAGCGGCCTAAGCGATGCGAAGATCGGTTCCGGGCTTCAGGAAGCGTTGAAAGTCGGCACTGAAAACGCAGTCGTGCAAACCGGCACGGTGGACGGTTTCTTGATGAACAAAGCGATCAAGATTCTAATGCCTAAACCTTTGCAAACCATCGAACAGCCGCTCCGGTTGGTGGGCTATGGCCCCCAAATCGACGAATTTATCGTCAGTATGAATCGCGCGGCTGAGAAGGCGGTGCCGTTCGCCAAAGAGATTTTTTGGGATGCGATCGGCCAGATGACTTTCGATGATGCGCGGAAAATTCTTAACGGCGGCGACACGGCGGCCACGGACTACTTCAAGGCCAAGACGTCGAAAAAACTTCAGACGGCATTCAAGCCGCCGGTCGAGACGGTGATGGCTGATGTCGGCGTTACCCGGCAGTACAACGATCTGATCGGCAAATATAAAAGCGTGCCCTTTGCCAAAAGTGTTTCCTTCGACATCAACCAGTATGTGACTGAAAAAGCCACGGATGGAGTTTTCTTTGTCGTTGGCCAGGAAGAGAAAAAGATTCGCACCAACCCGGCCGCGCGCGCCAGTGATCTTTTGAAAGAGGTATTCGGCGGCAGAAAGTAGCGTCAAACCCGGAGTCAGCCACTAGACTAGCAGGCTGCTGAAAAATTCTGTCGGAGTCCTTCGACGGTGCTCAGGGCGAACGGAAGGAATTTGAAATGTTGATAATTTCCGTTCTGCTGAGCTTGTCGAAGTATGAGGGTCTCGAAGCATTCCGAAACTTTTTTCAGCAGCCTGCTAGGTGGAGTGTTACACCAGATTAGCATCCGCCGTTCATGCTTCGAGAGCCAGCACGAACGGTTTGTGGCTCGACCGCTCACCCTGATCCTGGTCGAAGGGTTCTTAGATTCAGGCGCGAATCAAGGGTTACGCCCACTAGTAAGCTGTAACAGGCAAATGGCGTCTACCGTTCATGGTTCGAGAGCCTCACCACGAACGGTCTTTCCTTCCTCCGTTCGCCCTGAGTTGTGTCGAAGGGCTCCGCGATTTTAGACGCTAACCAACCGTTACAGTCCACTAGTTCGCCAGCGACGCCATCAACCGGCCAAAGCCGGTTATTTCTTGTTTGACCTTCGCCATCCTTAGAGCGTGCCAGATATAGGCCTGGCAACTGGTTACCACAGGCTTGCCGATTTCCCGTTCGAGCAAGTCGACGTCAGTGATCGTCGGCCAGCGCGGGCAGGGAACGAAGACGCCGTCGGCGTCCGGCGCTTGCTCGTACATGCGCTTGGCGATCTTGTAGGCGGCGTGCTCGTCCATGTCCGTCAGGTCGGCATTTTTACGCACACCATACCCTTGAATTTTCAACACCTTAAATCCTGATTTTTCGAGGAATGCTTTCATGCGATCGTTGAGCGTGTCTTCGTGCGGCGTGGCGACGACAAGCTGCTTCAGGCCGAGGGATTTGAGCGCTTCGATCTCGCCGGTGATGCCGGGGGAAACCGGGACGCCGTACTTGTCACTTAGACGTTTGCCCATTTCCGTATCGCTGCCGTAGCCGAGTTTGGTGAACAGCGGTGAGCCGCCGATGATCACCGAGTCGCATTTGTTGTCGACCAGATCAGCCGCCGCCTCTTCGATGCGTTGCAACTGCCGTTCTAAGTCGGCGTCGACCAATTGCCGGATTGTCCCCGTGCTGTTCAGAATCATGAAACCCGCAGGCATCATCTGATAAAATTCATAGACCAACGTGTCGCCGCGAGACGGAGCCACATGGCCAATTCTTACGCGCCATCCGTACATGTCTTAAGACCTCCTGCGTCGGTTGTTCAACGTTCCAAGTTCAAGGTTCAAAGTTAAAGCGGAAACCGCCAGCGAGTTCAAGTACGTTGAATTCGGCAGAGTGTTTATCGAGGGCTCCTGCCTTGAACATTAAACCTTGAACTTTTGAACGGTTTTCTCTTACCAGTTCAGCCAGGCGCCGTTGATGTGAATTGTTTGTCCGGTGACGTAGCTGTTTTCGTCGGCCGCTAGAAAGAGCACGGCGCTGGCGATCTCGTCGGGCGTGCCGGCGCGTCCCATGGGCACTTGCGCTACGGCCGCCGCCCAGGCTTCGTCGGAGTAGCGGTTACGAACTCGCGGTGTGGTCACCCGGCCCGGCGCGATGGCGTTGACATTGATGCCATCCTTGACGACTTCCAGGGCGAGCGATTTCGTAAATGCCGCGACTCCGGCTTTGGCTGCAGCGTAGCTCGAACGCGTAGCGTTGCCGGTAAAGCCGTAGATGGATGAGATGTTCACGATCTTGCCGTATTTTCGCTTGAGCATGTCGGGCAGGGCCGCTTGTGAGCACAGAAACACGGACTTCAAATTCATATCGACAACATGATCCCAATCGGCGGCGGTCATATCGACAACCGGTTTCCGTTCCGCGCCGCCGGCGACATTTACGAGAATATCGATGCACCCCCAGCGGTCGAGGACGGCTTGGATCATTTCGCCGACCGATTTCTTTCTGGTCACGTCGGCGACCAGGGGGATCGCATCGGTCCCTTGCGCAGTCAATTCCGATGCTGCGGCTTTTGCCGCCGCGGCATCAACGTCTGCGATCGCGACATGGGCGCCTTCCCGCGCAAAACGCCGGACGATTGCGCCGCCGATGCCGCCTCCTCCGCCGGTAACGATGGCGATCTTGTTTTCGATGGCGCCCATGACTGCCGGATGCTCCTATTTCAAATGGTCCCAAATCTCGTCAAGTTCGCGAATGCGGCGAACTTTCGGATGGCTGAACGCCTGATTGTACGGCCGGTGCGGCATTAACACCACGGCATCGGTTTCGGTGGCTACATCTGCGCAGTTTTCGTGGCGGTCATCGACGAAGAGCTCGATGCCAAGTTTGCGGATCAGCACGGATTTTTTTTCTTGAGTGAAATAAACGATGGGCCGCGTCAAGCCATGCCAGCGCAGCCAATCACAGGTGATCTGATGGATGTCGTAAGTGTCGCGTACCCAACGATGGGTGATGAATACGACCTCATGGGCTTGGCTCATTCGATCGAGGGTCTGCCATTGATCGGATGACAGGAGCGGAGTCATTGCCCGCCAAAACTCCGGATCATACGACGCCGCTTCCATGCATTCGAAAATAATTTCTTTCGTCAAAAACGGATGCTGCATGAAATTGGGGTCGGTGATCGATGCGGGATCGATGGGGCCGCCGCCGCTGCGCGCTTCGAGCAATTTAAGAAAAGGCGTGATGAAGTCGGCGACCACACCGTCGATGTCGAGTCCCAGCGTCATAGAATCCACAATCTAAGGAAATTGCATTGCTGCGTCAACTCGGATCGCTGTCACTCGGCGCGACAGTGTGCTACAAAATTTGCTCTTGAGATAAAGTTTCCCACTGACTTCGGAAGGAGAGCGAAATGGACGAAGTGTTGCAACAGGTGGATCGCGATCGAATCGTCGAGTTGGCCTGCAACCTGGCCAATATCGTCAGCATTACGGGTGACGAAGAGGAAGTGGCCAGGTATCTCGGCAGCGAGCTCGAAAAACTCGGCATGCAGGTGGAATATCAGTACGTCGAAGACGGCAGGCCCAATGTTGTCGGCACGCTGAAAGGAACCGGCGGCGGCGCGACGTTGATGTTCAACGCGCACATGGACCATTTCGATAATCCCCAGGAAACCGTGGTCGATGACGATCGTATTTACGGCCGCGGCTTGGTCAACATGAAAGCCGCGTTTCCCTGTTACATCGAAGCGGTGTCGGCGCTGCAAAAGGCCGGCGTCAAGCTCAAAGGCGATCTGATCATTGCCGGCGTCGTCGGCGAGATCGAGAAGGCGCAAATCGGCAGATTCCATGGCAAGACCTACCGCGGCGCGGGCGTCGGCGCGCGTTATCTGATGGACCACGGCGTCATGGCCGATATGTGCATCATCGGCGAACCGACTGGCTTGCAGTTGCAGATCGGCAACTCCGGTCTGCTGTGGGCCCGTGTCAGCGTCGACGGCAAGGCGACCAAGTTCGTCCTTGCGGCCTGCAAAGTGGCGCAAGCGATTCAGGATTGGGAAAAAGAATATCAGCGCAAGAATCCCCACAAGTTCATGCTGCCGACGGTGCAGATCGGCGCGATCGACGGCGGCAACGCCTTCAAGCCCGGCACCCGCCCGACGACGGATATTTTTGTCATCGTCAAGATGCTGCCGGGCTCGGTGCCGCTGGTCATCAAGCGTGACATCGAACAAGTTTGTGAAAGAGTAAAAAAGCGTGAAAGCGATATTCTCGATATTCGCGTCGATCTCTATCTGACGACGCCCGGCTATGAAATCTCCAGGAGCGAGCCGCTGGTGAAAACCATGGAGCGGGCGCACAAGACGGTGTTTAATAAACCCGTGCCCTATGCGAAGCCGATCCGTTACGGCATCACCAGCGACGGCTCGCGCATCAACGCCTATGGCGTGCCGGCGATTACCTACGGTCCGGGATTCGGCACGCACCTGGTCGACCCGACGGAAACCAAAGCCGGGGAAGAATGGGATTCGCCGACTGGAATACGCCGCGGCGTGGGGATCACCAACATGGTCAATTGCACGAAGGTCTATGCGATGGCCGCGCTGGATATCTGCAACAGAAAAAGGGAAGAGGTGGCGAAGTCCTAAAAATTGCGTTCCAGGTTCAAAAGCCTGC